>JBEDND010000104.1:0-12048 GCA_041170785.1 Bacteroidota bacterium
CGTCCACAATCGCCCGCGATACATGTCGCGACGAATGCCTCGGGTAAATGGAAACGCCCCTGGTTCGGCGTGGTTGCCTTCCCAGGCGGTATAAAAAGGTTCCAGGCGAATACCCGAATCGGTGTAGCGTTCGCTGTGCTCTGAGGTGCTCATCCGAAGTATAAATTCAATTCAGCTTTTAAAAAATCGATGGCCTTTTGGGTTGGTTGTGCTTCCCCTTTCATCAGTGTTTCGATGATGGAACGGCTTAAATCTGGCGCCATGGCGTGTTCAGGCATCAACTCATAATGCGCATTGATCAACTGAACCACCTGCTCTTTGACCACCTTAATCACATTCCAGGCCTGGGCACTGATGTAAACCTGTTGCGATATGTTGTATGCAAATTCCTGATTGATGGTTGTAAGCATGTCTGCCCGCAGCGCATGTGCCGACATGTTTGGCTGATTGAGGTTGATGATCAACTGGTTGGGACTGATGCGTTCCAGGAATAAAACCATGCGCTCATAAGCCTGTAAACGAATGGGCGTAACCAAATTCTGGTTTTGCTTTCTTGTTTCGAGAGCCAACTTTTGGAGTGTTTCCCGACTTTGGTTCCTGATGATGTAATAAGCGGTGAGAAAAACCACCACTGCAGGCAACATGAACTTTAGGATTTCCAGAAGCACATTCAGCATTTCCATGATTTGCGTAAGTGGCGCAAAGGTAACCCAAATCCTGTGTATGGCAGGGATGGATTTACCAGATGCATGCCGCCTTGAGGTCGTTTTTTCATGCCAACAAACTCCTTCGCCGGCTGCGGAAACCAAAAAGCGATGGAATGGTTAATTTTGAAAGTCTGTTTGAACAAGATGGCATTAGATACGAACATTGGCAACCCACCTCCGGTTCAATTTACGGAGGGAGCTTTGGCAGAACTGCATAAACTGCGCGCAAACCTAAAAGTAGGTGATGATCAGTTCCTGAGGATTGGTGTTAAAGGTGGTGGTTGTTCCGGAATGAGTTACCTGCTGGCTTTCGATAAAAAGGAAGACAAGGACCAGGAATTCATGATTGATGACATCCCGGTGGTGATGAACAAAGCACATTCCATGTACGTTGCCGGTATGGTCATTGACTGGGAAGAAGGACTCAGCAACAGAGGCTTTACCTTTTCCAACCCCAACGCCAAGGAAACCTGCGGCTGCGGACAATCATTTTCTGCCTGATCAAAACGGCATAAACCAGTATCATGGCACAAAGATTTTGTATCACTAATCAACTGCGCCATTGACGCTACAGGAAAACATCAAACAAGGTTTGGATGCGGTGCGTTCGAACCTGTTGCGCACCATCATTACTTGCCTCATCATCGCTATAGGTATTGGTGCTCTGGTTGGCATCCTCACTTCCATTGATGCCATGAAAGGTGCCATAACAGACAGCTTTTCAAGGATGGGCACCAATTCGTTCAATATCATGAACAGGGTTGGAAGTGCGCATTTCGGCGGCAGACGTGAAGCTCGTGTTACCTATAAACCCATTTCTTATGCCGAGGCGGTTCGTTTTAAGCGGGCGCTTGACTTCCCGGCTCGGGTATCCATGAGTGCAAATCTGGAATTCACTGCTACCGTAAAACATGGCTCCATCAAAACCAATCCGAACATCAGGGTTCAGGGAGTGGATGATATTTACGTACAGAATGCAGGCTATGAGGTGGATCAGGGTAGAAACTTCACGCCTACCGATATTGCATTGGGGCTGCCTGTTGCGCTAATTGGCAGCGATGTTGCTCAGAAACTATTCCCAAAAACAGATCCGGTTCAGCAGGTAATCAGGGTCAACAATGCACGATTACAGGTTGCCGGTGTTTTAAAGAGTAAAGGTTCTTCCATGGGCATGAGTGGTGGGGACCGCCTTGTGCTGGTTCCGGTAAGCACCGGCAGAAACCTGCTTGCCAATGGCAATGAATCTTACAACATCAATGTTTCCGTAGACGACATTCAAAAACTGGAAGAAGCCATGGAAGAATCTTACCTGCTGTTTCGCAGGATTAGAGGCCTGCGGCTGGAATCGGCAGATAATTTTGAACTGGTGCGCAGCGACGCACTGGCAAGGGAAGCCATCGAAAACCTTCAGTCTGTTGGTATTGCAGGTACATTGATTGGCATCATCACCTTGCTTGGCGCCGCCATTAGCCTGATGAACATCATGTTGGTTTCGGTAACAGAGCGAACCAGAGAAATCGGCACGCGCAAAGCATTGGGTGCAACACACATTACCATCAGAAATCAATTCCTCACCGAGGCGGTGGTCATTTGTCAAATTGGAGGTCTTGTCGGAATTCTGTTGGGATTGCTTATTGGAAATGGCATTAGCATGGCAGTTGGCACAGGTTTTATCATGCCCTGGAACTGGATCATGCTCGCGTTTACGCTTTGCATGGTTGTTGGCCTGATCAGTGGTTTATATCCCGCTGTGAAGGCTGCGCGCCTGGATCCCATCGAAGCCCTGCGCCACGAATAACCTTAGTTTCCCACAACCATGCGCGCATAGTAGGTTCCTTGCGCGGTTTGAAAACTGCACAAATACCATCCGGGGGCAATGTTAGCAGGAATCTGAATGCTGCTTCCGTTCAGCGCGCCGTTCCAAACAGCCTTGCCATTCACATCATAACAAACGATGCGTGCAGCGCGAATGCCCTCAGGCAGTCTGGTGTGCAACACAGATCCTGCGGAAACAGGATTTGGATAAACAGCAGTTTCCCAGCGCTGAAGCTCACGGACACCGGTATGATCGGCCACTACCTGTATATCAGCGGTATCTTTACATCCGGTGGAAACCAAGGTCTGCACCAACCTTACGGTGTACACTCCATTGGCTGCGTAGGTATGCGAACCCACATTCGAGGTAAGTGTTGATCCATCACCGAAATCCCAAAAACTGGTCACCCCATTGGTGCTGATAGGCGTACAAACCACCCGGCGCTGCCACAACAATTGCCAGGTAAAACCAGCTGCAGGACGGGGATTCACCTTCACATTCACGGGAATACGGGCCGAAACACAACCTTCTGCCACGGATTCAGCGTAATAGGTAAACCCGCCCAACAGCATCGGTGTTCTGTAGGTTTTTCCGGTCGCGATGGGTTGTGTCGCCAAAACGTCATCATACCAGTTGATGGTGCCACTGCTTACATTACCCTGCAACAAAGCTGTGCCCTTGCTGCAAATAACCGGTGAAGTAAGTCCGGTAATGGCAGGTGCCTGTGCCACACGAACCGGAACTTTAGTGCGCACCGGTGCCATACAACCATCATCACTCACTGCCACGTAATAAAATGCACTTCCTGTTTGGGTGCTCAGGTGTGGGTAGGTGTTTCCAGTGAATAATAAGGAAGTTCCAGTATCAGAAGCAAACCAGTCGGCCGTGCCAAATGCCAATTTCACGGAAGGCTTCAGGCTGTCGCCCAAGCAGGCAGTATCGCCAAAAACACCCTGAACATCGGGATAGTCACCTGCATGAATGGCGATGCTCAATCGGCTGCTCGGACAAATTCCGTTAAAAGCATCTACGTAATAGTAATAGGTGCCTCGTGCAGCAGGTTTAAAGCTGTACAATGTATCTGTTTTGAGTACCGAACCACCTGAAGGCTGGTTGAACCAACGAACCGAATAGGGCCCCTGCGCTTTGGCCTTCAATGTAATGGTTGCCGTTGGACGAATGCAAACGGATGTGTCTGAAGAAGCAATAGGTGGTTTGGGTGCAAACTGACTTCCCACAAAAGCAGAAACCTTCAGTCGGCCGCCTTTATTCAGACATCCAAGGTTGTTCACGCGTACAAAAAAGGAAGTATCGGCAGTTAAAACGCCGGTCGTAAAGACATTCCCCGTTGCGAAGGGCGATGTGCTTACCGCATCGCGATACCATTCAACGATGCCGCGATTGGAACTTGCCGATAGGTTCGCCGCCGAACCGGAACAAATTGAATCATTGCGCACCGAAGGATCATCAGGATATAAATTCATGCGGATGACGCCGCGGGTCATGGCGCTGTTGCATCCATTGTTGTTGGCCATCACGTAAAAGGTATCGTTGGCCTGAAGGTTCTTTACCGTGTACACGTCGCCTGTAAAGAATGGCAGGGTGTCGCTCAGGTTCCTGAACCATTGGATTTTCACTCCGGCATCAGACTTCGCGCTAACCTTTACCGAGTCGCCAAAGCAAGCATCAAAGTTGCCATTGAGCATGGGAACCGTCGGTTTGAAGTAAATGGTTTTGAAGGTGGTATCGGCGCAAATAGGGGCCGACCAGGGAATATGCCTGGTGATCAAACGAACATTGTAGTTGGCCTTTGTGGTATATTTTTTCTTATGGTGGATGCTGTTGATATCAAATGTGCCATCACCGGTATTCCAGTAGTGTACAAAACGTTCCAGGTTGCTGTAGGTATAATAATCATAAACACGGCTGCCTGCCACACTCTTGTTGCTGAGGTTGGTAAACCGAACGGTATCGGAAATGGGATAACAGGTATTGTTGATGCTGAAATCGGCTGCAAGGTCATATGACACAAATGGATAGTAATTCATGTCGGCATCCAGCGCAACGCCACTGATATTCAGATTGAGACCACGGTACCATTTCCCACTTACAGAGCCGCAAAGCAGGTTTTCTCTTTTCCCGTTTTTTGCGCTCCAGCTATTGGCCACCACACCAGCACCGTTGGTAACACTGTCACATTCCACAGCGATGATGTAACCATAGTTCAGGGTAACAGCCTTTTTAAAGAAGATGTCTTTCTGCAAAACAGCCAGCCTTCCGCCGCCAAAAGTGGTATCGATGGTGATGGTATCACTGGCCAAAGGTGCACCCGAAGGCAATGAATCCGTCCCGGCCTTGTAGAGGTTACAAATGACCCTGATGGTGTAATTGCTTGCAGCTGTTCCCGACAAAGCCCAGCCAAAAAAGCGAAATCCATGTACCGTCAGGGTTTGAGGCGCGCTGAAGAACTGCCCCAACGAGCTTCCCTTGCGCACAGAAATGGAATTGAGGGCCGTGGCCTTGTACAAGGTATATTCCACGGTATCTGTCTTACAGGCCGTTGGCTTGGTCGCACTCCGTAAAGTGCGTTCCTGGCTGAGCTTGTGCACCGGCGCCTGAATGGGCAGCCCGGGACTGCTGAACTGCGCCTGAACCTGAATGGCTCCGATAAACAGGAAGCAAAGGGTAAACGGTATCTTCATGGCTCTTTTTTACGCTGATAATCCGTAAAAATGGGCAATTAATCGAATAAAAGCAAATTCTGAACAGGATGTAAAACAAAGAGGGCCTGAATCTGACGATTCAAGCCCTCAACCACCAAAAATACATTTATAACCCTGGGGGAATTCCTGAAGCTCTGTTCCTTGCCTTACGTTTGTTTCTGAGCAGTTCTTTTTGTTCCTCTGTCAATACTGCCCGAATTTGTTCCATGCTGTTCTTCCTGATTACTTCCATTTCCCGCTGCATTTCTTCCCTGTTTCCTCCGGTGCGTCTTTTTACTTCGAGCCTACGTGCACAAGTGCTGTCTTGAATAGCGCGGATTTGTGCTTCCTGTGTGGAAGTAATGCCGATACTGTCTTTCAGGAAGCGCATAAGTTCAGTTCCTCGTTGCACACAAGGATCTGCTGCCGGCTGTGCCTGAACTTTCACCCATCCCCCCAGCAGCATAAAGCCAAAAATCAATAGTTGTCTCATATTCATGTTCATTTTGTCATTATGATGTTTGCATCAACCTGAAGTTTAATGGCGTGTACCTTTGAACCATGTTCCGCAACTACTTCTGTAAGATACTTATGCTGGGGATGATTTCCTTCCAAAGCCTGAATGCCCAGCTGGATAAAGTTAATCCCTTCGGAAAACTCTTGTTGAACCAAGTTCCAAACATGGATCATTCGCTCATGATGGAATCTGATCATCCATTCCTGATCAATGTTCAGCCAGGTGAATTCACACTGAGTCGTGCGGCATTGCTCGGCATCAAAGTACAAAGCAGGTGCGGCGATGTTTGGTCCTGCCGTGCAACCTTGGCTCAGATGGCGCTACTCACCCGGGAACAAGGCGTTCGTTATATTGAGGTTCATCCCTGGAATGCGGTGCGTGCTTATGACGACAGCGCCCGTAAGGCAAGCAATATTCGACTGGCCTGGAACTCAGGAAGTACTTCACCCATTAAGGGTAAAGGTGTGGTTTTAGGAATTGTGGATGTAGGATTCCAAACCGATCATCCCGGGTTTTGGGACAGTACCGGAAATGTGTACCGCGTAAAACGATTCTGGAACCAATCATCATCCGCAGGACCCGCTCCCCAGGGTTTTACCTATGGCCGGGAATGCAAAACCGAACAGGAAATTCTTGCTGAACGCAACGACGATGGTACGCATGGCACCCATGTGGCAGGCATCGCAGGTGGCTCCGGGCTGGGCTCTCCTGGATTCAAATATGCAGGTGTGGCTCCGGAAACAGATCTGGTTTTTGTGAACATCATGTACTCCTCACCAAGCATTCCCGGCAGCGCCTGGGGCGATTATGTGATTGCCAATCCCGCCATTATCGATGCATATGACTACGTGCTTCGCTATGCAAAATCCAAAGGTCAACGCGCCGTGACCAACCTCAGCTGGGGCATGCATACAGGCCCGCACGACGGCACTTCGCTCTTCGATCGCGCCGTTGACCAATTATCTGAACAAGGACTGGTGGTGGTTGGTGCCGCCGGCAACGACGGAAATTCACGCATGCACCTTTCCGCGCCGCTGCGTGGCGACACTTTATATACGTTTGCCTTCGACAACGGACGAAAAAACCGCACTGCCGAAAGTATTTATACAGACATCTGGGGGACAAAAGGAAAAACCTTTTTTGTAAACGCAGCACTCTTTGATACCCTGGGAAGAAAAATCTTGGAAACACCTTTCTTTCCTGCCGATGGGAGCAGCAAAAGCACCTGGTTTTCTGCAGGCAGCGACACCCTTCTGTTTAAAATCAGCAGCCAAAAAGAATATCCCTTCAATGGGAAAACGAATATGCTGCTGATTGCCAGTCATCAAAACCCGGCGAAGAACTACATCAGACTTGGATTTTACGCAGATTCTTCAGACCTCCACGCCTGGAATTCGGGCGAGGCCTACCTCTGGTCTTCAGGCAGTTTCAGCGATGAAGTTAAAGGCAACGACTACAAAAGCACCTACCTGAACGGCAACAGTGAACATACCATCGGTGAAAACGGTGGCAGCGGAAACAGCACCATCTCTGTTGGCGCCTACGTGACCCGAAATGAATGGACCGATGACCGCAACAACCCCAGAGACAACAAAGCCCAAACACTTTACACCAATGCCACATTTACCAGCCGCGGCCCGAGGGTTGACGGCTTTATCAAACCGAATGTAGCCGCACCCGGTTCAGAAATTTGCGCACCGCTGCACAACCGACAGCTGCCCGGCTGGCTGTTCGACCGTGTTCTGTGCCGCGACAGCATCAAAGGCGCCTGGAATTATTACGGTGTATTGCAGGGAACCAGCATGGCCTCCCCTCATGTGGCAGGCATTGCCGCATTGATGCTGGAAGCCGATCCATCACTTACACCGGCCACACTCCGAACATTGCTGCAGGAAAGCGCCAAACAAGATATGTTCACCGGACAAGTGCCCAACGGCATCTTCGGTTACGGCAAGGTGGATGCACTTGCTGCACTGATGGCTGTGCGCACACTGTCTGATGGCAACACCCCTGAACATCCGATACAATGGCAGCTGTGGCCAAACCCCGCGCAGGGCGGTAAGGTAAGCATTCGCGTGCCGGCACTCTGGAAAGGCGATATTACGGTACAATTGTACGACCTGAACGGCCGTCTGCTGAAACAAAGTACATCCTCAGCATCTGACATCCTCAGCCTGCACACCGCGCACCTGCCCGCAGGAACGTACACGTTGATGCTGCATCACCAAAATCACTCCACAGCGAGGCTGCTGTTGGTGCCCTGAGCGTAAAACTGCCTGAAGGCGGCCGCCTTCTCCACATAATCAGACACACTTTCCGCAATGGCCGTTTCCTGTTCCGGACCAAGGCTGCGCACCACTTTTGCAGGCACACCCAAAACCAGTGAATAGGGGGGAATGATCATCCCTGCCGGAACCAGGGCATTTGCACCAATCACCGAAAACTCACCTACCACCGCGTTGTTGAGCACCGTTGCATGCATGCCCACCAGCACATGATGTGAAATCTGCGCACCATGCACAATGGCGCCATGACCGATGGTGCAATCGCTGCCAATCGTGGCCGGGTCACCCGGGTCGGCGTGAATCATGGCCAAATCCTGGATATTGGTGCGTGCGCCAACCGAAATCAGCGCCGTGTCGCCGCGCAAAACCGCATTAAACCAAACAGATGCTTCATCGCCCAGTTCCACCGTGCCGGTCACCTGCGCTCCGGGCGCGATAAACACATCTTTCCCCAGCCTCAACGGAGTCTGCAATCGTTCTAATGTTGTCATCCGTGCTAATTTGCAGCTTTTTCCGGAAGAAACCACATGAACCTTGTTTTCACCGATATCGCCAGGATTTACGGCACGCATCCTAAGGAACAACAGCGCCTGAACGGAAGCGAAATGGCTGAAGTTCCCTTTGCAGACCACACCTTCCTGCGCTGCAGCGAAGGCATGATTACCGAAATCGGGCCGATGGAACAGTTCCTTCCACAGGATGGGGAACAACAGGTTTCTCTGGAAGGCCGCTGGCTGATTCCTGGTTTGGTGGACAGCCATACGCATCTGGTGTTTGCCGCTGCGCGGGAAGAAGAATTCCGCATGCGCATCTCCGGGAAAAGTTATGAAGAAATTGCCGCCGCCGGAGGCGGAATCCTGAATTCCGCGCTGAAACTGAGGCAAGCCTCCGAAGAACAACTTTTTGATGACGCCAGCGCAAGGCTGCGCCTGATGATGGCCCACGGAACCACAACGGTAGAAATTAAAAGCGGCTACGGACTGGACACGGCCTCGGAACTCAAAATGCTGCGGGTCATCAAAAGACTGAAACAAGCATTCCCCATTCAAATAAAGGCAACCTTTCTGGGGGCTCACGCCATTCCCACCGAATACAAACAGCAACGCGATGCATATATCCGGCTGATTATAGAGGAAATGCTTCCGGCCATAAACAGCGAAGGGCTGGCCGATTTCATGGATGTGTTCTGCGACCGCGGATTCTTTACACCGGAAGAAACAGCTACCTTGCTGAAGGCAGGATTGCGTTACGGACTGCGGCCTAAAATCCACGCCAATGAATTGGGCCTTACCGGCGGCGTGCAGGTGGGCGTGCGTTACGGCGCTTTGTCGGTGGACCACCTGGAACACTGCGGCCCGGAGGAAATTAGTTGTTTACAACAAAGCCATACCATACCCGTTGGACTCCCCGGAACATCTTATTTTCTGGGCCTTCCTTATACTCCTGTGCGGGCACTTATGGATGCCGGACTTCCTGTGGCGCTGGCTAGCGACTTCAATCCCGGCAGCAGTCCGGGACCATCCCTGCAAATGACCATGAGCCTGGCCTGTACACAAATGAATATGTTGCCTGAAGAAGCTTTGAACGCCATCACCCTGAACGCCGCAGCTGCCCTTGATTTAAGCCATACCTGCGGAAGCCTTGCACCCGGCAAACGCGCCGATTTCTGCGTACTCAAGGGGAAACCTTCGCTGGCCCTCATCCCCTACCATTTTGGCGTGAACCATGTAGAAGCGGTATATGTGCAGGGCCTGCGCTGTTGAACAGGAACAACTTCCCAAAAAAGAGTCTCGTCAACAAGGCTAAAATACCGTGGCAGAAGAATTAAGCCTCAAGTATGTGGTAGGAATCCAGGTTGTTCTCACCCCATTGAGCGCGTTCCTCTTCAGACCATAACTCCGGAAAGAAAATGCGTTTCTGATAACGCGGGTGCATGTAGCGCTGCCAGGGACTTCCGCCGGTAGCTGCACCGCCGCCGATGTATTTTGCTGCGGCCTGGTAATGTGCCATTACCCAGCGAATATTCACCGTATGATCGTAATGACGCATGGCATTGCGCAGTTGCAGGTTTTGCTTCACTGCTTCCGGCAAAGCCTTAAAAAGCGTCCATAGATTGTGCTTCTTGTATTGATTCATGAACACCAGAAACTCTTTCTTGTATCTTTTTTCAAAATTTCGGAGCAGGGCGTTTTTCACGCCGGTGGTGTGGTCTTTTCCTGCTGCCTGCCAATACAACAACTCGAAAACCTCCGCTAAGTCGGCTTCCGGTTGTACCTGCGACCGATACCTTAAATCCACCAGGTTGTGCAATTCTGTGGATGCAAATTCAATTTGGCGGAATTGAGCGCTTTGGAAACCACTGGCAGGCGTTAAGGTATCCCTGAACTTCATGTACTGTTCAGGCTCCATGCCATCACCCATGATGTTGAAGGACGCTGCCAACATGTCGAAATAGCGGCTCACCCTGTCGAGGTGCACGCTGAATTTTTCAGCCGTTAAGGAGCCAGGTTCCGACAATTGTCCGATTTCCCAAAGAATCATTTTGAACAACAACTCATTGATTTGATGGTACATGATGAACACCATTTCATCGGGCAGTTGCGTGCGTTTGATTTGCAATCCGAGCAGCGCATCTACCTGAATATAATCCCAGTAGGTAATCGGTTCAGCATGCAGCAATCCAGACAAATGCACGTTGGGATCCTGCCCCATGTCGCGATATTTCTTGTCAATAGCATCCAGCAACTCTGTTCTGTTCATGTTGATCAATGATGCAGCAAAGTAAAGGATAGGTCAGGGCAAAAAAGGAAATCGTGTGTATTTGCTGACTGATAAATATCAACCACAAAAAAAGGCGACCACACGGATCGCCTTTGCTGTGCTTCCATTTCGTGTATCAGGAGAATGTAGTCAGCAGCCCAATGGTAAATTGCTGCGCTGCGGGGTTTCCTCCATTTTGACGGAACAAGGGATTCATATTGTATTTCGCATAAACACGAAATCTGTTATAACCCACTTCAATATAGGGACTTACTTTCCAATCGTTCATTTGAAAGCTATTCCTCCATTTTTCACGACCGTCATTTTCAAACATATATTTGGCATGACTTCTCAGCCTATATCCAATATGACAGCCGACAAGGACATTCAATTGTTCATCAGCATCTTCACTGCTGTGAATGCCAATCATCAGGGGAATGGTAAGGTATTGACCCACCAGTTTGCTTTTTTTGCAAGCTTGGGTGGAATCAATGCTAAAATGCTGTGTGGTTGATCCCAAAGGCGAAAAAGTATCCACCACACTCAGGCGCACAGCCGGATTTTCAAAGCGGTAATTATCCCATTCATACCCTGCTCCTGACCAGATGCGCAAGCGACCGGCACGGTCCAGCTTCAGCCCTCCTTCAAACAAACCAAGGTAGCAGCTTACGCTTTTGGATGTGTTGAGCTCAGGAACACGCGGGCCGTTGGTGAATTCGTTCCTTAGGCCTGTAAAACCGACAGCAAACACACTGCGGCGCACCAGTGGTTCAGCAACTCCCGGCAAGCGTTCGTCATCGCGGTTCCATCCTTGATCTGCTTCATGTTCCTCACGAAATCGGAATTCAAAAACCCGCGGATTGACAATCAGGCGGTAAGCAGTGGCAGAATCCAAAGGTTTTTTAGGATCCATCACCCAAACCAGACAGGTATCGCAGGGAAAAGAACGTGCGGAAGTCCAGTGGTTTAAAGGCGGCATGGTAGCAGGTATGGCAGGCGCCGGCACGCGGATGCCTTTGGGAAGTGATTCCCTGTCTTCCCAACGAAAATGAATTGGCTCGGTGGCTATGGGCGCTTCAAAGGCTTCATCTTTAATGATTACCTTCACACGTTTTGAAGTGTCGGTTTTCTCGGACTGGGAAAAAATTCTTCCGGAGAATCCGACCAATGTGGCTGCCAGAAGGCACGGATACATGAATTTCATATAGAATGGATTTGAATAGTTGTTCATGGGTTAATCGGTGATGGTGGCGATGATGCC
>JBEDND010000105.1:0-7837 GCA_041170785.1 Bacteroidota bacterium
CGTAACATCCACGTGTTCCTTACCGGGTTTGTCATCTGTACGCTGATCCTGGTGCTTTATACCCTCTCGCGCCATGCGGCGGAAGGTTTTGTGCGCAGCCATTCGTATTCCATCATGTGGCCCTTTTTTCCCGACCATGGAATGTATGCAGCCTGTATTGCATTTGCCGTGCCACCCTTGGCCATGTACGCATTTCAGGGCGGGTGGTTTGGCATCAAACTGCATTGGCGGGCGATTATTCTTGCCGTGCTGCTCATCCTCTTGTTTGGCATCGTGGTTTCTTATACCCGAGCCACTTGGTTGAGTTTGGTGGCTGCGCTGGCAATGCTGATGGTATTTTGGATGCGGCTGCCATTCTGGAGCCTGCTGCTGGCATTGACCCTGGTCACGGGTTATGGCATTTCCAAACAAGACCAGATCCTTTATGAATTGGAGCAAAACAAGCAGGGCAGTGATGACGAAATAGAAGGCCACGTAAAGTCTGTATCCAATATTTCCACCGATCCAAGCAACCTTGAACGCATCAACCGCTGGAAAAGCGCCCTGCGCATGGCTGCCGCCCGACCCATCACCGGCTTTGGTCCGGGTACTTTTGTGTTTCAATACGCACCCTTTCAGGTGAGTTCGGAATTAACCATCATCAGCACCCACAGCGGCGATTTGGGCGATGCGCACAGCGAGTATTTTTCACACCTCAGCGAGACAGGAATTCCGGGATTGCTGCTCTATATAGCCATCCTGTTGTATGTATCTTCGGTGGCCTTCCGCCTGGTGTATTTGAAACATCAGCCTCAGGTAAGGAGTCTTGCACTTGCCTCATATCTGGCTTTGATTACCTATATGGTGCATGCATTTCTGAACAACTACAGCGGTCTGGACAAGGTAGCGGTTCCGTTCTGGGGCCTCTGCGCGGTGCTTACCGCTTTAGATGTATTCCATCGCAAAGTGGAATCGGCAGCAGAACCGAACGTATGAGGAAATTAATCCGTGCCGGTCTTTCGCTATGGTTCATTGCTTTGATGGCGCTGGCTGCAATTTCTGCCTACCTCTGGATACCGGATCAAACCACGCATGCCAATGACATTTGCCTTCCTTTGGCAGGAAAATATCCAGGCACTTCCTGTACCTACATCCGGCAGAAAAATGCATTGGAAATGCAAGCACCCGGAACCTCCAACTTAAGTCAGTGGTTGTTGGGAGCAAAGCCCCTCGGCTTCATGCTTCCTGTTGTACAAGTGCAGCATCAGGGTGACAGCATCAGGGTGCAACTGTATGAAGGGGAAGGCATAGAAGGAAGTTTCCGCACTTTTGCCCGTTCCAGCCTGCACACTTCGGCCAATGGCCAATTTATCCATCATCGTTATTTCCTGTTGGGTACCGACCGTTTTGGCCGCGACTTATTCAGCCGTTTGATTTTGGGCGCAAGAGTTTCGTTGGGCATTGGGTTTTGCGCGGTAATCCTTTCCATGTTCATCGGCATCTTCGCCGGACTGATTGCGGGTTATTACGGTGGAATTACCGATCGCGTGATCAGTTGGCTGATGGGTGTCCTGTGGAGCATTCCGTCGATGCTCTTGGCCTTGGCCATCAGTTTTGCTTTGGGAAAGGGATTTGTTCCCATGTTGCTGGCCATTGGCCTGAGCACCTGGGTGGATGTTGCGCGTATGGTACGTGGACAGGTGCTCGTACTTAGGGAGCAGGCATTCATACAGGCAGGGAAGGTTCTTGGCTATTCAGGTTACCGGATGATGGTGTTCCATCTGCTTCCCAACCTCAGGCATTTGCTGCTGGTGGTGGCTGCTGCAACTTTTGCTTCGGCCATTCTGCTGGAAGCAGGTTTAAGCTTCTTGGGTTTGGGTATCGCGCCACCCATACCTTCCTGGGGAAATATGGTGCGCGAACATTATGGCTATTTGGTTTTAGGAAAAGCATATCTGGCGCTGGTTCCCGGGCTCACCATCATGGTTACCGTGCTTGCATTTCAGCAGTTAAGCCAAAAGTTGGGAGCCCGCTGGAATATCCGTAAAAACTAATCACTGCTTTCCGGCCAGAAGCAGGTCTGCCATCACGATTGCCGCCATGGCTTCAACAATAGGCACCGCGCGCGGCACCACACAAGGATCGTGACGTCCATGCACGCAAAGGATGGTTTCTGCTCCTGCGGTATTTACGGTTTCCTGAGCCAAAGAAATACTGGCCACAGGTTTGAACGCGACCCTGAAAACAATGGGCGCGCCATTGCTGATGCCGCCCTGAATGCCGCCGGAGAAATTGGTTTTTGTTTGTACTTTTCCGTCTTTCCATTCAAAAGCATCATTGTGTGCTGAACCTTTCATCCTGCTTCCGGCGAAGCCGCTGCCATATTCAAAACCTTTAACGGCATTGATGCTGAGCATGGCCTCCGCCAGTCGGGCCTGCAATTTTCCAAATGTTGGTTCACCCATGCCAACCGGCGCATCCAGAATTACACAGGTAATCACGCCACCCAGGCTGTCTCCCTCTGATTTGGCCTGTGCTATGGCTTGTTCCATGCGTGTGGAAATCTCAGGATCCGGACAGCGAACGGGAGATTGTTCAATGGCTTCCGACGAAACCTGTTCCTCATTACCGTTCCATGAAACTTCGTGAACAGCACTCACCCAGGCTATGATGTTCATGCGTGTTTGTGCGCGCAGCAACATTTTGGCAAAGGCCCCGGCCGCAACCCAGCCGGCCGTTATGCGTGCAGAAGACCTTCCGCCGCCTCGATGGTCGCGGATGCCGTATTTTTCCATGTAGGTAAAATCAGCATGGGAAGGCCGGTACACCTCTTTGAGCTTGTCGTAATCGCCGCTGCGCGCGTCCTTATTTCGGATAAAGATGCAGATGGGGGCACCGGTGGTGGTCCCTTCGAAAACGCCTGAAACAATTTCCGGGATATCTTCTTCTGTGCGGTCCGTGCTCAGTGCGCTTTGTCCCGGTTTTCTCCTAGACAGGTCGCGCTGCAGCAGCTCAATGTCCACTGGAATTCCTGCCGGCATTCCATCGATGACCACGCCAACAGCAGGGCCGTGCGACTCACCGAAGCTGCTCACGCAGAAGATCCGGCCCAAGGTGTTAAATCCCATATTGATTAATGATTGAGGTACAAGTTACACTTCCTGAGTTCTTCCCAAAAACCCGGAAAGGATTTGGCTACGCAGGCAGTATCGTCCAAACCGACAGGCGTAAATACGGCCAACAATGCAAAAGCCATGGCGATTCGATGGTCTTTACCGGTTTCAAAAACCACCGATGTGCCAGGGTTCCATCCTGAAGCATCCAGGGTCCAGCCTTTTGCCTGTGGTTGAAAGGAAACCTTTATTTTCCTGAAGTTCCGCTGCAGCAGTTCCAGCCGATTAGACTCTTTGTATGCCAAATGGTCGATTCCGGTAACATGAATGCGTCTTTTCTGTGCCGCACATGCTACCAAAAATGCCGGTAACAGGTCCGGCGTATCGCTGAAATCAACATGCGCAACCGGTTTTTGGTTTTGTTGGGTTGCACAACATGCTATTCCGTTAGGGTTCCATTCGGTACGGACGCCCAAACAGGCAAACAGTTCAGGCAATATAGAATCGCCTTGCAGCGAGTGTTGCTTCAGGCCTTCAACGGAAAAAGCTGTTCCAGGCATCATGCAGGCAAGGCTGTAAAAGAAGGCCGCGGCAGACCAGTCGGTTTCCACCGGAAATGGCTTGGGCAGGGCATACATCCCTTCGGAAACTTCGATGTTTGGATCCAAGGTCACTGCAACACCGCATGCTTCCATGAGTGCAGCACTCATGTGCAGATAGGCTTCAGAAACTCGTTTGGTACTGGTTTCGATGTATTTTTTACCGGGGAAAAGGGGCGCCACAAGCATCAGTGCGCTGGCAAACTGGCTGCTGGTTTCGGTGTTTACCTGCAGCTTGCCGAATTCCCTGATTCCTGACCTGATCAGCACGGGTGGGAATCCATCAGCCCCGGTATAATCTATTTCTGCTCCGGCTTCTCGCAGGCTATTGACCAAGGGCGCGATGCTGCGGCGAAGCATGCTTCCTTTGGCGGTGAGGGTGCAATTCAAGCCTTTGGACGCAGCATAAGCCAGCATAAAACGATAAGGTGCTGCGCCTTCGCCGGCGGAAATCTGCCCTTCATGATGTTTTAGTGCGTCCCAAAGTTCCTTGCTGTCCTGACTGTCGCAATAAGGCGCCAAATCATCCAAAGGCAATCCTGCAACCTTAAAAATGAGCAGGAGCCTGTTCACCATACTCTTGGACCAGGGAAGATGAATTGCCACCCTATGCGGGTTTGGCAACGCGGAATGGCTTATCCACGATGGCATTCCAGATAAGCGCTTAATGCATTGTTTAACTGAGTGTTGTTGACATTACCATCCACACGGGCAGCCCCGGCTGCGCAGAGCACGGTAATGTTCACCAGCTGCTGGTCAATGTTTTTCTTATCATAATGACAAAAAGCAGCGATTTCAGCAATGCCATCAGTGCTGAACATGACGGGATTAAAAAATTTGTCAATCAATGCCTGTATTTGGGTACAATCTATATTTGTGAGCCATCCGAGCTGCATGGAAAGATGGCATTCCATCCACATGCCGGCAGCCACCGCCAAGCCATGAGCCAGGGGTCTGTTGCGTTCCAGGTACCAGGTTTCCAGTGCGTGGCCCAGGGTGTGGCCAAAATTAAGGAGTTTGCGCTGATTCAGATCAAACATATCGGCGGCAACGATATCCGATTTTACGGCAATACTTCGCTGCAAAAGTTCAACCTCAGGAATCCGGTGCAGATGGCCCAGGCATGCAATTTGCCTATAGAGCTCCTGATCGGCAATAAGTCCGTGTTTGAGCATTTCAGCCCAACCCTCATTGAGCGTTTGTGGATCTAATGTTTTCAGGAAATCCGGATACACCAGAATGGCTTCCGGCCCTGAAAATGTGCCCAGGTAATTCTTTTTATATTGAAAGTTTACGCCTGTTTTGCCCCCAATGGCTGCATCGGTCATGGCCAAAAGGGTAGTTGGAACGAGCACATACGAAATACCACGTTGAAAAACGGATGCACAAAAAGCGCCCAGGTCTGTGATTACGCCACCACCCAGACAAACCATCACATCGCTGCGTTTCACATTCCAGGCCAGCAGATGCTTCCAGATCAGCGCTGCTGTTTCGAGGGTTTTTTCGGCCTCCCCGGGCTTAATCACCAGGGTATGCGTGAATTGGTTACCCAGCAGCGGTGCACAATGTGTTAAAGTATGCTCATCACACAGTAAAACTGAAGTTCTTGTGTTGAGTATGGAACGAATGTCTGACGCTGGATTTTCGGTAAATTGAACATCAGCCGGCTTTAATGGCATCATATCTGTTTCGGTTTGCCGGATCTATGTTGATCAACAGCTCGAAAGCCGTATTTTTTTCATTCGGTGGCGCACCTTTGAAAATATCCACCAATTCGGAAACCTTGGCATTGAAGAAAATCTTCAGGTACATGCTGTTGGGCAGGATGCGCGCCAATTCCTGGATGCTGCGCAAACCCTCCAAAATGGTAATTCTGGCTTTTTCAGGTTTATCGTACATCAGATCCAATCCTTCGCGGTGGTATTGATACATCAGGTTGCGGAGTGGGGTGAAGCGCGCATCCAACAGATTTTCCACCAGGGTATGACGGTTTCGGTTGCTTCTCCCATCACCGGGATTCCATCCACTTTTACCCTGGCAAACATTGACAATGTTGCGTGCATTTTGGAACATCAGTGTGCCGCCGCCATTTCCAAATACATCCATGTCAAAGCCGATGACTAGGTAGGCATAATACGCCAGCACACTGGTAAGGTCCATCATGTTTTGATTCTCCTGATATTCCAGCTGTTCAAATTCGCGGTATCTAAAGCTCACCAATTCGTCGCGGTGAGAAAAAACGGAAGTCTTGTAAGCGGATAAATACACAGGACGCACCGACTGGATTTGCAGGTTTGCTGTGAACTCATCGGCAGATACGGCTTCGGTAATTTCGATCAGAATAGAACATTCGATTTTTTCTTGTTGTTCGTACCGCACTTCTGTCCATTTCCTATTGTTCATGAATTGAACAACCGCATTTTGCAGCGTTGTGAAGATCTGCTTGTTGCTTAACTGAACGGCATTAGCAATTACCTGCACATTGCATTTTAACTCCTGAGCTCGTGCAAAGGGCGCAGATCCAAACAGGATCAGAATTATGATTGGTTTCAGGAATTTAGACATATCCATTCAACGATGCTTTGTGCAATTTCTGTTTTTGAAGCCAATGGAAGTTCTTTTTTTCTTCCATCCCGTGCGAAAATACTCACTTGGTTGGTGTCTCCGCCAAACCCGGCTCCGTGATGTTGGAGTGAATTCAGCACCAGGTAATCGCAGTTTTTGCGGTGTAATTTATCCAAAGCCTGATCCGTTCCTGTTTCGGTTTCAAGTGCAAATCCGACCAGCGTTTGTCTTGCTGGTTTCACGGCGCCCATGTCGGCCAGGATGTCGCGAGTGGGTTTCAGCAGCAATTGACCGCTTGCCTGATGCTTCTTGATTTTTCCTTCTGCCGGTTCGGCAGGGGTGAAATCGGCTACTGCAGCGGCCATGAAAATAAAATCCTGGGCAGTACAGCTGTCCAGGCAGGCCTGATGCATTTCGGCGGCACTTTTTACCATGATGCGTTGCACGCCTGAAGGGCAGGGAAGGTGCACGGGCCCGCTAATCAAAGTAACAGAGGCACCTTGTGATGCACAAAAAGCTGCCAGCGCATAACCCATTTTGCCGCTGCTGTGGTTGCTGATAAAGCGAACAGGGTCAATGGCTTCATAAGTTGGGCCGGCGCTAACCATAACCTGCCGTCCATGCAACATCTTAGGCCCGTTGTTGAACTGTGCGCAAACTGCTTCAAGGATGGATTCAGGTTCGCTCATTCTTCCCAAGCCGGACAAGCCACTTGCCAAGGCGCCTTCTTCTGGGCCAATGACCATACAACCATCAGCACGTAAACATTGCATGTTGCGTTGCACTGCCGGATGTGCATACATGTCCAAGTCCATTGCAGGTGAAATCATTACCGGACAACGTGCAGACAAATAAACAGCGGTAAGCAGGTTGTCACATTGGCCCTGCGCCATTTTGGACATGGTGTGCGCGGTGAGCGGCGCAATTATGAGCAGGTCAGCATCATTACCCAATTCCACATGATTGTGCCATGCACCTGTTTGGGCATCTGAAAACTCTTGAAGCACGGGGTTTCCGGATAAGGCAGCAAGCGTTTTGATGCCAATAAAAGATGCGGCCTGTTCCGTACAAATAACCTGAACATCAGCACCTTCCTGCCGCAATAAACGCAGCAGTATTGCAGATTTATAGGCGGCAATTCCGCCGGTAATTCCTAGAACAATTCGTTTATTGTTCAGCCGGGCCATGTTCCGGTTTTTCGGGCAAACGCCAGTAGGTCTTTTTGTTTATAAATTCCTCCAGCGATAAGATGCTGGGTTTGGCCAGCTTTTCGAAGTGCGCAGAAATCTCTATTTGCTCGCGGTTTTCATGAACTTCCTCTAGGTTGTCGCTGTCTGAGGTAAAGGGCTCCAACTTAGAACGCAATTCCTGCTTCAGGTTTTCAGAAATCTGATTTGCACGCTTGGCCACAATCACTGCTGCCAGATAAATGTTGTGGGTTTGTTCGTCGAGGTTCCGCAGATCGCGGGTGTCGGCATTTTTGCTCAGGGTTACTTGAGTCATATACGTTTTTTTAAATATTCATTTTACGGAGGGTTTCCAACTCGCGCAAGATTTGTTTCTCGATGCTCAATACGTCAT
>JBEDND010000106.1:0-2712 GCA_041170785.1 Bacteroidota bacterium
AATTTCTATTCCCTCAAGGCGTTTTCCCTGCGCTTCAACAGTCACTGATAACACTGTCAGAAATAAGAATATGAAGATTGTTTTCATGTTATCTTGAAACAGAGATAATTTCCTTACTAATAACGAAAAAATTGGGGATTCGGCATCATCCGAATCCCCAATAAACGTCACAAACGAACTAATTCCATTTGGTACTCAAGGGTTCCAGCGCTCAGTAAAACTTGTGTCCAGGTCATGAGATACAAGCGTTCATTTCCTGCCGGATCCATAAATGTTCTGGAAAGGCTACCGTTGTGTTGCCCCGATGAAAGCTGTTGATGAAATGCTGCGATCATTTGATTGGCAATGTGCACATCATAAGCGTCAACCTCAACTGTAGGATGGTTCACCTGTGACTGAACGATGCATTTGTTTGGCCCTTCACCTAAGCATTTCACATGTAAATCCCTTGTCTTTCCAACGAGTTCCTGTTCAACCCTGTTGTAGGTGACAGAACCATCCGGATGCCCTGTACCTCCGCGTATGGTCAATTTTACAATGGGTCTTGATGCGGCCATGAGATTCAGGCTAAATGCCCAAAGAGCAAGAAAAATGGTAATTCTTTTCATATTTTTATTTTAAGTTATGCCTACTTATTGCTGAACAGGTTTTCAGCTTACCCCTGACGATAAATCATGAGCTCAACGTATATCGTAACACGAAAAAAAAAGAAAAAAAAGAATTATAAAAAACAAGTTTTTCTTAATCCTCAATCCATTCGTAGGTTTCTCCGGTTTTTTGCTGTGATCCGCCAGGGGCGTTTTTGCCCGAGAATTCCAATTTGATGGCTTCGCGCAGTTCTTGCTTTTCCTTTTTCGCAGATTCCTGAATTTGTTGCTTCACCTTTTGGCGATCATAGCTGATGTTCAATTGGTCAGGATATCCCACCATCTTCACAAAAATGCTCATCCCCTTGGAACCATTGTCCTCGTATCGGCCTTCGGCATTGTTCTTACGCCAGCCATATTTTGCAGCAACCACATCGCTCACCCGCACACGAAAGCCGTAATCCATATAATTGTCAAATCGATGGGTTCCGGTGATTTCAATATTGAGTGCACTGTTATTGATGTTCATGGATGGGATCCGGATTTCTTCGTCAGCTATTTCAATATTATTCTTCAGGTTCGAAAACTTAATCTCCTTTAATTCATCCACCTTAACATAGGATGACAAAGACATTAAAGGTTCGTAATTCCTGAGCACTCCTCCTTTAATTTCAAGATCCGTATAGGTGTAAAGCTCTTTTCGGATCACATTCAGGGCTAAGTCGAACGGAATCATCGCTTCTCCGCTGATATTGGCGCTTCCTTCCAAATGCTTATCGGTCAGATCCTGCTGTCCGAAATTATCCATGGCGTAAAAAAGCCTGGAAATATTCAAATCCGTGCCTTTAAACGCAGTTTTACAGATGTAGCCCTTTTCGTCCTTATTAAAGGTGCCATTGAGTTGCAACGTTCCATCGAGTGTTTTCATGCTCAGGTTACTGAGCCTGAGTCGGCCGCGATGAAAGGTGGCAACTCCGGTAATGGACTGTGCATCAAATTTCTTATAATGAAGCTTACCGAGGCGCACAGAAACGTCCAGATCCATATCGTCGGGAAGGATATAGGAATTTTCTGCTGCAGGTTTTGTCGAAGATTCTGTGACAATAAATGGTTCCAGATTGAACTGATCTGATTCGAGGTTACCGTGCAGTTCCAGATGTCCGGAGTCGCGAAACACATAAGGCCAGAATCCGGGCATACTTCCACTGAACCGCACATGCTGGCCGGAAATAAGTGCTTCACAGTGATGCAGGGAGAGGTTCGCTGCGTCGATGTCACATGTTCCTGTTGCCTGTTGGATGTCTATATTTTTGGCCGGCTGTTTCCAGGCTGCCTGTTGCAATTGGACCGAACCACCAGCCTCGACGGCACCCAGATTGCCGCCAAAATCAGCTATCCGTCCCTTTAAATTCAGGTTCACCATGAGGTTTCCATTTGCGTTAACGCCATTGATCGATGCCAGCGCGGGTACGTCAGACAGATCCAACCTTCCTTTAAGGTGAGACTCCAATAAAGGATCACTTAAATCCAGCAACACTAAATCAGCTTCAAAACTGCCTTTCCCGGGTTTGAACGACAATGGCTTTACACTCAAATCAAAGATTTCAAGATGATCATTTCGGTTTTCAACCAGTGCATCTCCCTGAATTTCACTTATTTGAACCGTTGCCCCCGGTGGTATCAGTGCTGCGCTATTCAACCGCACATGTGCGGCAATTTTAGGTATTGCTCCCGCTCCTGCGGCCCCGACAACAGAACCATCAAAACTAATTTCGCCTCTGCTTTGGAAGTCTCGAACAAACGAAGTCCAGGACAAAGGCAATACGCCAAGCAAATCGGCGATGGTCATTTTTTGGCCTTTGATGCGCAAATCAAGCATGGACTGATCTTTGCCTGAAATGATGGATCCATTCACCAGAAAACCGGCCCTGTCAAACTGTACTGATGCATCACTGAACCGAAATCTGTTTCCCGATTCCACATTCAGCTGTGCATTGAGGCTCAATGCCTTGGATTTCAAATATTGAAGTCCGGAAATCTCCACCAATTCACAGCGGCCTGTTGTTTGAACCTCGGCGGTAAAATTGCTGGACATGAACGCTCCATTACCAAGAAACGCTTTCAG
>JBEDND010000107.1:0-2751 GCA_041170785.1 Bacteroidota bacterium
TCAATTTAGCCTGTGGCCCCATCCGTGTGAGGAACATTTTCAGTTGCATGTCGGTACTGTTTTGCGCCTCATCCAAAATCACATAACAATTGTCCAGGGTTCGTCCGCGCATGAACGCCATAGGTGCGATTTCGATGATCCTTGTTTCAATCATGGTTTTCAGTTTTTCCATGGGAATCATGTCCTCCAGCGCGTCGTACAATGGCCTGAGGTACGGATCTATTTTTTCTTTGAGGTCACCGGGCAAAAATCCAAGGTTTTCACCGGCCTCAACAGCGGGTCGTGTGAGGATGATTTTGCGAATTTCCCGGTTGCGCAGCGCCTTGACAGCCATGGCTACCGCGGTATATGTTTTTCCGGTTCCGGCAGGACCCAAAGCAAACAGGATGTCGTTTTGCCCGGCGCTGCGTACCATGGCGCGCTGGTTTGCGGTGCGTGTTCTAATGGGTTGTCCGCGTGTGCCGTAAAGAAGTATATCTTCTTCGGATAAAGGCTCTGAAAGGACAGGAATATCGGGGGTGCCGGCACCAAAAACTTCCGTAATGTTCTGCGCGCTCAAGTCAGGGCGCTTTTGAAACAGTGTTTCCAACTGATCCAGTTTGGATGCGAATTTTTCCAGTTCCTCATCCTCGCCACTAACCACCACCACATCACCGCGGCCAATAATTTTTAGTTTTGGAAAAAATGCCCTGATTTGCTGAAATGTCAGGTTGTTCACCCCATACAGCGTTTGCGGATTAATGTGTTGCAGCGTAAAAGTACGTTCCCTCAATTGCCTGATGCTTAATGTGTCAGCTAACTTTGCACAAATATAAAAATCTGAACCCAGTGGCAGTAATATCCCTTTTAACAGATCTTGGTGTCGGTTCTTCTGCACTGGCTTCGCTCAAGGGGCAAATCTGCCAAATTCAGCCTTGCCCGCACATCGTAGATATCCATCACCACGCCGATACGCAGAATTACTTCGCTCCTGCATTTTTATTGCGCGCCTGTTTCCGGCATTTCCCCAAGCAAACCATTCATCTGATTGCGGTAGATGTGCACGCCTACGTTCAGCATTTACTGGCAGTATGTGAAGAAAGATTGTTCATTGGTGCCGATAACGGAATCATACCAATGGCCTTGGATGGTTTTGATGTTGCTTATTATCGCCTTACTGATGCCCGGGCCGTCGCAGCAATACCTCGTGATTTGTATGTTCCGGCCATACGCACCCTCATGGAGCAGGATTTTCAAACGGACACAGTGGCCATTCCATTCCGCCATGCGGTGCAATTGAGCTGGCAACAACCTTACCATATGGGTGATTTTGTGCGCATTACCGTGCTTTTTAACGACGATATGGGAAATGCGCATACCAATTTGGACCGCACCTGGGTCATGCAATACATGGAACAAAAACCGTGGAAGATTAAAATCGGATACAACGATTACCTGGCAGCTCCTTCAGAATTTCCCCAATACCATCAGCCGGGAATCGCATTTGCCCAATGGTCAGAAAATGGTTTTCTGATGCTCTGCATTCAAGGTGCTTCCATTGCCAGCCTGCTTGGGTTTCGCCGCAACCACGACATCATGATTGAATTCGACACACCATGACCATTATTCGAGTTGTCCGCATGCACTTTCAGCCTGAATCCGTACCGGCATTCCTTGACTTGTTCGACCAGGTAAAACACCACATCCGAAACTTTCCCGGCTGCAAGGAACTGAAACTGATGCAAGAAGAAGGAACACCCCACGTGCTTTTTACCTACAGCATCTGGGAAAGTCAGGCACATCTGGAAGCCTATCGAAACTCCCCATTTTTTGCAGACACGTGGCGAAAAACAAAAGCCTTGTTCGCCGAAAGGCGCAGGCGTTCAGCATGATCGAATTACAACACATCACAGCCTGATTTCGGGATTTGATGCCAAATATTTTTTTGGACCGTTCTTGAAGAATGCTGTTCTTTTGTACTTGTGAACATGCTGAAAAACTTCCTCACCTTTGGTGTCTTTACCTTCCTCGCTGCTAACCTTTTCGCCCAGTCGAAGGCGGAATTAAACGGACTGAATGCGCTTCAGTTGAAACAATATGAACGCGCACTTGGTCAGGCTGAAAAGGCCATCAAAAGTGAAGTTACCGCCAAAAGTGCCCTGGCCTGGTTTATCAAAGCACATGCCTTGTACGAACTGCAACGGGATGAAAAATATACGCTTAAGAATCCTTCTGCGCTCAAAGAAGCGGTAAAATCTGCCCTGAAAGCCCGCAACTACGACAAGAATGGTCGTTATACCCAACAGTTCATGCCGGTGTTGCGCAATTTGAAAAATGCCAACAACAAAGAAGCATGGGCCAATTATGGACAAGAAAAATACTTCCGCGCCATTCAGGCGTTTAAGTTTGGCTATGACCTGGCCGGTGATACGCTGAGTTACGCCATGACCGGTGTGTGTTACATGCTGGCAGGGCAGGAGCGCGATGCCATGCCGGTGTTGCGTGAGTCTGTACGCTGGCAAGTTGATGCATACCGCGATTCGGTGCTTTTTCACACGTTTTGCCGGGAACCTTTTGAAATGTTGGGGAAGTACTACCTGGAAAGAAGCTTGTATGACTCAGCCCGATTTATCGCCGAATACGGGGTGAAAATATTCCCCAAGAACGCCATGCTTGCCCGCTTGCAGGTGTCCATCCTGAAGCATGATGTAGCAACCACGCCCATTTCAGATCCATTTATTGAAGCCGTTCAAAAAGGCCTGCTACTGGCAC
>JBEDND010000108.1:0-3943 GCA_041170785.1 Bacteroidota bacterium
GGCGATGGTGGCGGCATGACCATGTTCAAGCTGAAGCGCACTTCAGGCGATCAGTTGGAAGTTGTAGAACAGTCACTGACCGACGGTCGCAAGGGTAAGTTCTTCAACGTAGATTTTGCGAACACCGTAGGTGAAACAGGGATGAATTGCGGTGGCATCACGGATCGTGCCAACGGACGTATCTGGACTGCTGAAGAATGGCTGCAATCAAGCAACCGCGGCATCTTCAACAATGGTGCTAATTTTCGTGACACAAGTGATTTCACCATTGGTGTAACTGCTCCTGCCGGTTTCCCCGGTTTCAATGGAAAAACCATCAAGCGTTATCAGAATCTGAACTGGATGGTGGAAATAGATCCGGTAAACGCAAAGGCCATTCGCAAACAGTACAACTGGGGCCGTGCCGGTTGGGAAGGTGGTGTAGTGTTGTCAGACAACAAAACTGTGTTCCTTTTTGAAGACGGTTCTCCAGGCATCCTTGCCAAATTCGTTGCCACCAATGCAGGTGACTTCACCAACGGCCAGTTGTACGTGTACAAGCACGACGCGCCCGGTAAATGGATCACCATCGAAAACAACCTCGATACCCTGTTGGTGCTGAATGCCGTTGCTGTTCGCCGTGGTGCCACCATGTTCAACCGTTTGGAATGGGGTGCTTACCACAATGGCAAACTGTACATTACCGAAACCGGACGTGATCAGTTTACCTTCACCAGCGGAAATGCCCGCTACGGTGTGATCAACCAAGGGTTGATCGATGGTTACAAGACGCGCTACAAGGTGCTTACAGGTAATAACTTCCCCGGAACTGATGCCCAGGCAGCTGATTCTGTGCGCAATGGTCGCTTCAACGACTATTACGGCCGTGTGCTGGAATTCGACCTTGCCACCAACAATGTACGCTCTTTCCTGGAAGGAGGCCCTTACTTTGCTACATCTGCATCTCAGGGACGCACTGCCGGTTATCCAATGGTACACCTGAGCAACCCCGACGGACTTGATTTCATGACAGTAAAAGGCAAAACATACATGATGATTCAGGAAGACCTGAACGGTACATCATACAACCGCATGCCGGCAGGTTTGCCCACTACCTGCGAATTGTATTTGTTGGATATGAATGTGAGCAATCCAACATTGGCTGATTTGGTTCGCGTTACTGCCTGTGCACCTGGTGCAGAAATTACCGGTGCCATTGCCATTGACAGCAAAACCATGTTGGTAAACAGCCAGCATCCAAGCGTTACGAATGTAGGGCCGTACGCCAATTCACTGACCTATGCCATTTCCGGTTTTGACGGAACACCCGCTTTGTCAAACGAAGAAATCTTTGGAGGTACTGCCACATTTACGGTTTATCCGAATCCTACTGCGCGTGAGTTGCACCTCAGCCGCCGTATGGATGTGGCCATCTATGACGCCATGGGCAAGCGCATGCGTGTGGAGCGCGATGTGGTTACCGTGAATGTAAGTGACCTTGCTCCCGGCGCCTACTTCATCCGCAACACTGAAGGCGAAACCCTGCGTTTCGTGGTTCAGTAAATTGACAGAACTTCTTCCAAACAACCGGGGATTCCTTGTGGAGTCACCGGTTGTTTTTTTGAATTGGGTTTTCCACGGAAATAAACATAGAAATCAGGAAACATGAAGAAAATCGCGACAATCATGCTTGTGCTCTGTGCCTTTGCTGCGGTGTATTCTTTCCGCAAGGCCGGTGTTGAGTTGAGCACAGCCGACGAATTTACCAGGAGGTATCAACATCGTTTAGACAGTTTTAAGGTGGGTCTGGATGACTACATTCAATATTTGCGCGGGATTGCACAGCAGATAAAGCCCGATTTAAAATCACATGATGCGTTTTATCGTCGGATGAGAACTTCATACAAGCGTTGGGAATATTTGGCTGAGTATAAGGATGTTCAATTCATTAAAGACCATGTAAACGGCGTACCCTTGCCAAAACCGGAGCGCAACAGCTTTGGAATCAATACTTTGGAACCCCATGGCTTGCAGGTAATGGATGAAGCGGCCGCAGCTTTGGATGAACCCGGACAATTGAATCTTTTGTTGCAACAGGCTTTGATCCTGCAAGAGCAGTTAAGATCATACATTCCTGATTTCCGCATTTATCCTTCCGATGTTTTTGAAGCCTCCCGACAGGCCATTTTGCGTGCCTTGAGCATGGGCTTGAGCGGGTTTGATGTTCCGGGAACCGGAAACTCGTTGCCTGAAACCAGAATCATGTTGGCTGCGGTTTGGGACGATCTGCAATATCTGGCCACTGTAACGCCTGCGGATCAGTTTAACGATCTTCAACTGCGTTTTCGGGCAGCCTTAAAATATCTGGACATACACCAGGATTTTGACCGTTTCAACCGGGCTGAATTTACACGTAATCACCTCTTGCCGCTGTATCGACTGATTGGTGCATGGCATCGATCTTCAGGATTTGAATTGCCGGATGAACGGCGCGCGCTTCCTGTGCCTGTGAACTACAATAACGATGCAGTGTTTTCTGATGATTTCCTGCATGCGTTCTGGTACAGTAATGTGCCGGCAGCATCTGAATCAAGAGCCTTGGAACATCTGGGGCGTTTGCTGTTTTATGACCCCATTCTTTCGCACGACAATAAACGTTCTTGTGCCAGTTGCCACCATCCTGATAAGGCGTTTACTGATGGCTTGCCGAAAAGCATTTCGGCTGATGGCAAATCGGTGGTGCAAAGAAATGCCCCGGGTTTATTGAACTGTGTGTACAGTGAACGGTTCTTTCACGATCTGCGCGCTGAATCGCTTGTGGATCAACAGGAGCACGTGGTGGGCGATGCAAAGGAATTCAATACGGATTATTTTAAGATCATCGAAAAGTTGTCGGGAAGCCAGCAATATGTCAACATGTTTCGGGAAGCTTTCCCCGATGAGGAAGTGGCCATGAAACCACAAAACCTGCAAGTGGCAATTGCCTATTATGTCGCAGGCCTCAGAAGTTTTAATTCGCCCTTCGATCGCTGGATGCGCGGGGAACTTCCCACCTTAAATCAGGATGTGATGGATGGCTACAACCTGTTCATGGGAAAAGCTGCCTGCGGCACCTGTCATTTCGCACCCGTGTTTAACGGCACCGTACCGCCCCTGTACCAAGAAACAGAAAGTGAGGTTTTGGGTGTGCCGGAAAATCCCAATGCCAAGAGTTTAGTATTGGATGCCGACCCCGGTCGTGGCGCAGCACGTCTCAAAGAGGCTGCACCTTATTACCTGGGCTCGTTTAAAACGCCAACTGTACGCAACGTGGTGGCAACGGCACCATACATGCACAACGGTGCCTTCCCAACTTTGGAAAAGGTGATGGATTTTTACAATCGAGGAGGTGGCATCGGACATGGACTCGATGTTCCTTATCAGACATTGCCTTCAGATAAGCTGAATTTGAGCAGGAAAGAAATCAGCGCCATCATTGCATTCATGAAAGCATTGGAAGACAATCCGTTTGCAGATGCAATGCCTAAATCTTTGCCATTGGTAGAAGCTTATCCTGAACTGAACAAACGAGAACCCGGAGGCGCACATTAAGCCTCAACAACGCTCCGCTTGACGCGAATAAGCTCGAAAAGGCCGATCACAAGGAAAAGAAATCCAAAGACCAAGGGCAAAATCCAGGGCCCGGGTTCGCTGTTTTCCCATTCCCGAATCCTTGCGGAATCGAGGTAAACACGGTTTTTGTATTCGATGCCAATCACCCTGATGGAGCCATAACCTGCAGCGCGCTGCCAGAATCCCGGAGCTTCGCTGCTTGAAATATATACGTGGTAATCCCTCGGTTCCAGGCACAGGGTAATGGTATCGCCGGCGTGCACATCTCGGCGCAGCGCATTTACTGCAGTAGCCTGATAGCTTCCGTCGTTGTTCTCAATACTGAATTGCAGTTCAGGGAATTCTTTCACAG
>JBEDND010000109.1:0-2641 GCA_041170785.1 Bacteroidota bacterium
GCATCCGATTGTATTACAGACAGGTATTAAACGTTCGTGTTGGCGGTGAATTTGTGGTCGACATGTACCGATTCCGCCTTGGCTACATGAACAATCCCAACCCATTTTCCAATAATGCGAACATACCTTTCACAAGGAATCTTGGCTATTCGGCAATTACCGGAGGATTTGGCATCAGAGAAGCGAAGTATTTCCTGGATATGGCTTTTTTGATGGGCAGCCGTGCGGATTATTACACGCCATATTTCGTGTCTGAAGGCAGTGGAAAACAGGCTTATACGGTGACCAACAATTACCGCAACTGGAATTTTTTAATTACCCTCGGGTTCCGTCTTGAGTGAACATGAACGGGTTGTAAAACAAAAAACCCCGCCACAGGCGGGGTTTTTTGTTGAAAGTCTGTTTGAATTACTGGAGCTTTCCAATCATGGAGTTGCACACAGTGAATTTGTTGTTGGTAGGATCTTGTTTCCAAAGTACCAGAACAACGTGCATCTTTTCTTTTACCCAGTTGTTGTTCAGGGCGCCGAAGAAGGTGAAATTTTTAACTTCCCACTGAGCGGCGTTGTCTGAAACCAGTTCGCCGGTTGGGCTGGTGCCCAGGGTGAGGCGCAGCACGTGGTCGTGGATGTTTTTGTTGGCGCTCATGTCGCTGGACTGTGTGGCAGAAATCCCGTCTTCAGTAATGTAAGCAGCCAGGTAATATTTACCGGTAGTAGGGGTGATGGCTTTGAAGAACTGAGTTTGAGCCTTCACGGTAAGATCGTTGCTGCTCAGTTCTGTAGTGAACTTCATGTTCGCTTCAGGAGTGATGGCAATTTTCTTGTCGATGTTGGTTGCACAGGTGGTATTGGTGATGCCGTTACCAACAGCTGATGCGAAGATTTCTCCGCCACCGCCAAAGAACATGGTTGGAACTGAAGATACTCCGAAAGTGCCAGCCAATGCATTGGCAGAAGCATTGTTCATGGGATCAGCAGTGCTGCCGTTTACCTGGCAGGAAATGATCTGGGCTTTGTCGCCATAGGCTTTGGTGATGTACTCTTTGCCTGGTTTGCCATAGGCTCCGCAGGGTGGGCACCAGGTTCCTCCGAAATAGAACACGGTAGCCTGCTGGGTTTGAGAAACTACCGCAGGACTTGGTTCTGGTTCCGGATCTTTTTTGCAGGATGCAAAGGTTACCAATACGGCAGCCGATGCAAGAAGAATTGTGTTTTTCATTTTATGAAGTTTGTTTTGTTATTTCAGTGTGCCAAAATACTAAAAAAATCATCGCACGGAAGTATTGGTCTGAATATTATGACCATCGCCAATTCTTTGCCCTTCAGTCATTTTCTTTGCATGATGAAGCAAGGCATCGGTTTACTGCTCACCTTAGGCATGCATTGCAGCTGCTTGTTGGCGCAGGAATATCACGCTGTTGATTACGGTCGCACGGGTCAGATTCCAGCATTATTGCAAGATTATGCAGCCTATGAAGATGACATCAGCGGGGAAGCAGAGGCCGGCTGGATTCGCTGGATGGGTGCTTCTACCGCGCCCGAACGTTCGTCGCCTTTGCCTTTGGGTTTTACCATTTCCATAGGCGGAACCAACTACACCCATGTGCGCGCCGCGTCCAATGGCTATATCACTTTTGATACCTCCGCGCCGGTTGCTCCAATATTGGGTGCCGCCACCCTGCCGCTGTCTGCATTGCCTTCACCAAGTTTGTATTTCGGCGGACTGTACCTTTCGGGTAGCAACGACCGTTTGCTGTACCGCACAGTGGGCACTGCACCAAATCGGGCACTATGGATCAAATGGTATTCAGCCTCCGGTCCAATTCCTGGAAATACCTACACGTATGCAGCGGCGGTAATTATGGAAAACGGAACGCTGTGGACGGGTTTGATGCATACCGGCAGTACTGCTTCCACTTACAAGGCCCCAGAGCTTTCGTTTGGCTTCCAGCTTTCAGCTTCCAAAGCCTTCCAAATGGAAGGTTCGCCGGCCATCACCGCCGATTCAGGCATGTACGGACCGGGTGCTTCTGACAACAGATACACAGCATATATCCCCGGTGCGCAATCTGCCTGGGATGCTCAGTGGATTGAGGTTCCGAAACGTATTTATGCTACCCGCGGAAAGACTGCGCTGCTTGAAGCGCGGATGGCCAATGTGGGCAGCCGCAGTTTTGCAAATGTGGAACTGGAATATCGCTTGAAAGGCCAGGCGGGAAGCGTGAAACAAACCGTTTTTGTATCGCTTGATTCCCTCAACCGCGTAGGTGCCTTGCGCGATACGCTTCCCAGCTTTGCTGATACGGGTATCTATGAATTGGAAGTTCGCTTCAGCAGCTTGGATGGGAATATTCCCACAGCATCCGGGCCGGTCATGCTTGATTTGATTCTGGATCAGGGCAAACGCCTGCCACGGCGCGGTTTGGTAGAAATGCAAACAGCGTCCTGGTGCGCTACATGTCCGGCATATTTCCAGCAAATACAGGAATTGGAATCAAAACATCAGGCGGTGAGCTTATTCCACCATGTGGGTGATGGAATGGCTCACGATAGTTTCAAGAATCTTGGTTCTGAAACGGTTCCGGCCTTTGCGGTAAACGGAACTTTTAGCTTGCAGGCAGATACTGCTGCATGGATAC
>JBEDND010000110.1:0-5690 GCA_041170785.1 Bacteroidota bacterium
CTTTGGATCTTCCTTTCGTTCCTGCTGCAGCTGCCAAGGTTCCCCTTTGGGAATCACCAATTACCTACCTGCACGGAGGTCGTGCTCCGCCTGTACGCTCCTGAACGAGTGTAAATCAGGACCTTCTGCCGCTTACCCCGGCAGGCATGAAGGCATGTAGGTAGGGGTGTCTAAAAACATTGATTGGTAAATACGTGCACCGGTTGTTGCCGGCCTGTTTGTGCTGGATATCGCTATCAGCCCAGCAAACTAATTGTAACCTGACGCTCAGTGGGCGTTTGCTGGATAGTTCCATGCACGTACTCCAGGGAGCTGAAATACTGCTGGAACCTGTAAACCGAAAAGTTTTCAGCGATGAATCCGGGAAGTTCCACTTTGATGGTATTTGTTCGGGTAACTACATCCTTCACTTAATACATCACCATGATGAACGTTTGCACTTGCGCCTAACATTGCTCAGGGATACCTTCCTAAACCTGTTCATGGCTCACGAAGAAGAGGTGATGCGTGAAATTGTGGTGCACCGGATACGTTTAGAGGGAATCATCAATGGCGATAGAATGCGCGCATTGGCTGCAGATCCGGGCACTTCCGGGTTAGGCAGGCTTTCGGGTGTTCAGTTGCTGCAGAATGGCCCCGGCATCAGTAAACCGGTGGTGCAGGGCATGTGGGGGCTTCGCGTGCCCGTATTTACAGGTGGAATGCGTCTGGAAGGGCAGTCCTGGGGCATGGAACACGCGCCGGAGGCTGAACTTCTGGCCTATGGTACGCTGAGCATATTACGGGGAGCCAGGTCGCTCACTTTGGGTCATGATGCCTTGGGAGCAGCCATCCGACTTGATCATGAATGGAACCTTAATCCCGGGGACTCCAAAGCAGTGTTTCAAACCACACTGGCCAATAATGGCCGAAGCCTGGGGCAATTTGTAGATGTTGAGCGGCGTGACCTTCGGGAATCCTCCTGGCAATGGAAGGCGCACGCCGGATTCCGGCGCTCAGGCAATATGTTCACACCAGATTATTACCTGTGGAATACCGGCAGTGAACGCGAAAACCTGTTGTTCGCAGCACGAAAAACAGGAAGGGTAAACACAGACTGGAGTTTTTCTGCATTGCGTACGCGTCAGGGTATTTTTTCAGGTGCACATATCGGCAACCTTACGGATTTATTTGCCGCCATGGCGCGGGAAAAGCCAATTACGGCCGACCTATTTTCCTACCGGATAGACAAACCCTGGCAACAAAACGAACACTTTACGGCCGGCTGGAAACGGGACGGTTATTCATCGCCCGGTATATTCCACAAGCTTGCCGTTTCCGCCCAATACGACCGGCGACGCGAGTTTGATTACAACCGCCGCCGCGACGACCCAAGGCCGCAACTGGATCTTCACCTGCTCAATGTACAGATCAATGGCGAGCGCGATGTAAAGTGGGGCGAAACAATCTTTCGGCTTGGAGGCAGTCAGCGCTTACAGGTTCAGGAGTACAGCCGGGTATTCCTGGTTCCTGCTTACAAAGGCTGGAGCAGCGGTGCATGGCTTTCCCGCAATGCGTATTGGCATGGCTGGTCACTGGATGCAGTAATCCGTGCCGATGCTCATTCGATATGGGCTTCATGGGTGCGGAATAATGTAAGCTATGCAGATGCACGGCATTTTGCCAATGTTTCCGGTGGGATGAGCGCAACACGTAAGGTTTCCCGACAGCTATACTATGAGCAGCATTTGTTGCGGCAATGGCGGAATCCATGGCTGAACGAATTGTACAGCGACGGCGTACATCGCGGCAGCGGTGCGTACGAGCGCGGGAACCGCAATCTGAAGTCCGAACATTCACTGAAATGGGAACACCGCCTGCGCTATCAGCGTTACGATTTATTCGCAGAATGGAGCCTGTTTGGCAGCATAGTTCGGAATTTCATGAACCTCGAACCTACAGGAAATGGCATATTGACAGTTCGAGGTGCCTTACCCTTGTTCGAATACCGTCAATATCATGCGCTGTTTGCCGGAATGAACCTGCAGTTCCGAAAAACCATAGATAAATTGTGGGAGCTGAACGGCAGAATGGATGCTGTTTATGCCTGCAACCTTGATTCCAATCGGGCAGTACCCATGCTGCCACCGATGCAGGCTTCCCTTTCCCTGAGCAGGAAAATGGGTGCATGGTCCTTCAACCTGAATCCTGCTTATACCGCAAAAACCTTCGGCTACCATCAAGGATCCGATTTCCTGACACCACCGGCCGATTACCTCTTAATCCATGCAGATGTTTCCTTCCATAAAAAAATCGGAACGCATAACCTGACACTGCAACTTGGAGTGCACAACCTGGGGAATAAACGCTACCGTGATTACATGAATCGCTTCCGCTATTTCGCCAATGAACCCGGAAGAAACATCTGGGTCCGCGCAGTTCTGGAGCTTTTCAGGCCAGGCACTTCTGGAGCACAAGAACAACCCGATATTCAAATCATTCCTAAAATCCAATAACCAATAAAACCATATGAAAAACACAAAAAAATTCCAATTATTGATGCTCGCGGCGAGCTCGCTGTATGCATTAGGTTCACTTTCTTCCTGCAAAGATGACCACAACCATGACGATGGGGAAGTCATCACCACCGTGAAGTTGATTTGTCAGGATTCTGCCAACACAACCTTGCCCGTGCGCGAGTTCCGTTTCGACGATCCCGACGGACCAGGTGGAAACAACCCAACACGCCTGGATACCATTTACTTGGATTCCGGCCGCACAACCCTGGTTTCTCTGCGGTTTGAAGATGCTTCTTCCGGTTCCGTGAAAGACATCACCTCCGAAATTCGGGCAGAAGGGAATGACCACTTCGTTTGTGTGAATCCTTCCGGCATCAGCCTGCAGGTAACTGCCAGCGACTCGGATGGGAAATACCCCATCGGTCTGGAATCTCGCTGGAAGTCTTCAAGCAAAGGCTCCGGTACCGTTAAAGTGGTGCTCAAACATCAGCCCGGAGTTAAAAACGGAAGCTGCGATCCGGGGGATACGGATGTGGAAGTGGTGTTCCCAATCGTAATCCGGTAATCCAACACCCAATCCTTCCTCGTGAAGAATCTAAGCGCCTGGCATGTATCTTGCTTTTCTAAATACATGTTCAGGCGCTTTTCTTTATTAACGGCTTCGGTACTGGCCGGTGGATGCTTGTTGTATCTGGCTTCATGCAGCCCGGAGGATTTGTTTCCGGATGATCCCAAAACAAAACTGAAAGACACAGCCACTACCTTCACCCTGAAATACACCCGCCTCAGCGACAACAACGTAGATTATGCCAATTGCTACGATCCCGATGGAGCAGGGCCGGAATCGCCCACCTTGCTTACCCAGCTGAAGCTCAGCACCAATGCTGAATATGACCTGGAGTTGGAAGTGCGCGACGATACAGATCCGCTGCGCAGCGTGAACTATACCGATACCATCAGCAAACGACCCGGCGCCTTTCGTGTATGTATGTCGTCACCACTAAACCTTACGCCGATTCCCCTGGATTCCGATGGTAAATATCCAATTGGACTGAAGTATCGCATCAAAACAGGCAATGCAGCCACTTCAACCTTGAAGGTGAGCCTGCGCAACCAAACAGGAGTCAAGGACGGTTCCTGCGATATTGGCACGCTGATGCTGGAGGTGAATTTCCCGCTGCGCGTGAATTGAATGTTCCGCTGCTCAAAATCTGCAGGATGCAGCGCAACCAGGGGTCATGAACAATTATCTTCGTGCCACAGGCATGAGGCGTGAAGGAATCATCAGGTTTCTGGGAGTGGTAATCCTGACACTGCTCTTTGCCTCGTTTATCGGTATGTATTCGTGGCTGCAACTGCAGAAATACCGCGCCAGAAAGGAAGCCAAAGCCATCATCATCAACAGCAACGTACCCGAACAAATTCGTGTGCTCGCTTACCCTGAATCTGCCGAACCAGCAGGTTTGCGCTGGGTTCATGAGGATGAATTTGAATGGAACGGAAGCCTGTACGATGTAGTCAGCGCTGAAACACGGAATGATTCGGTATTCCTCCATATTTGGGAAGACCGCAAGGAAACTGCACTGAATCAGGAAATCAGAACGCTGGCCCGTCGTTTGGTGCAGGCAAATGCTGAGACGCCCGATGAGGAAACCCGCTGGGTGCAGTTTCTAAAGCAATTGGTGCCGGCTGCGGAAGCCTTTCGCTGCAAGGGCTTTACCGCTTTTCGCGATGTGGCGCATGTGTTGAAGCCCATTCGGACGCAGGCCGGATATGCAAGCCCGCCGCTCAGGCCCCCGGAATGTTGAGGTTTAAAATCTGGTAACAAAGTTGTTCCCTTTTGTTCCAGAAATCCTGCAATGTGTTCATTGCAGGGTTTGACGTATTTGGGTGCCGATGTACGGCACTCGTTTCTTTCATTTAAACCCTACAATACCATGAATATAATACTCAAAGGCCTTTGGGCGGGCCTGATTGCGCTGCGTTTCACTTCGCTGGCGCATGCCCAGAATATAGATACCACTGCGGCGGAATTGGACCCCGTGGTGCTCAGCGCCTGGAGGTCGGGCGAGAAGCAATCTCGGATTGCACAACAGAGTTTTGTGATGACCCAACGCGACATCCGTTTTGTGAGCCAGCCCACTGCAGCAGAATTGCTGCAAAACACCGGGCAGGTGTTCATCCAGAAAAGTCAGCTTGGCGGTGGAAGCCCCATTTTACGCGGATTTGAAGCCAACCGCGTGCTGCTGGTGGTGGATGGCATTCGGATGAACAACGCCATTTACAGAGCCGGACACCTTCAGGATGTAATTACCCTGGATCAGAATATGCTTTCCCGCATGGAAGTGCTATTTGGTCCAGCTTCCGTGATGTACGGCAGCGATGCCTTGGGCGGCGTGATGCATTTTTTTACCGTAAATCCTGAATTTTCTGACAAAGCCAGCAGCCTAAAGGTGAAGGCCGGTGCCATGACCCGCTACAGTTCTGCCATGCAGGAGCAAAGTGTGAATGCGTATCTGGGTATTGGCGGCAAAAAACTGGCCTTCAGGCTCTCTGCTTCATACAGCGATTTTGGAGACCTGCGCGCAGGCAGCAGGCGCAACTTCGACGATACTTCCTTCGGAAAACGTTTCTGGTATCAGGCCACGGTGCAGGGCAAGGACAGCTTTCTGCGGAATGACAATCCATTGCTGCAACGCGGCTCGGCCTACCGTCAGAAGGATTTGTTTGGAAAACTGAGCTACCGACGGGGACCTCGGGCCGAGCATACGCTGAACTTCCAATATTCAGGAAGCGAAGATGTTCCGCGTTACGACCGGCTTTCCGAATGGCGCAACGGAATGCCTCGCTTCGCCGAATGGATCTATGCGCCACAAAACAGAGTGCTCTTGGGTTATCACTTAAACCTGAAAGGTAAGGAGGGCGGCTTCTATGATGAAGGTCGCATCGTCGCTGCATATCAGCAGCAGGAGCAGGGTAGGGTTTCCAGACGATACCAGAATCCGCTGCAGTTGTCACAACAGGAAGTGGTGGATGTGTTCAGCGTGAATGCCGACTTCAACCGGTTGGCGGGCAGACAGGAATGGCGTTATGGTGCTGAACTGACGTACAATAAGGTTCAGTCAACGGCTACAACCCTGAACATCAACACCGGTATGCGCACTCCGGCGGGAACCCGTTATCCCGACGGTG
>JBEDND010000111.1:0-12599 GCA_041170785.1 Bacteroidota bacterium
AGTCCGCCATCTCTGGTGCCCAGATATACAGTATGGATGCGTTCACTGAAGGCGGGATAGGTTTTGGCCATGTAAGCCGATCCCTGTTGTGACACAGCTAGGAGGTGGCTGAGTGTTCCGAGTTGAAAATGCCTCAGATCAGAACGCTTCACACGCGAGGCATGGTCTTCGTACAAATCACCGCTGTGGGCGCGTGCAATGGTTTTGCGCACTCCGTATTTCCGACGCAGCACGCCCAAATAGGAAGTATCGTAAAACCAGAATGCATAAAACGGCGTATTACTTATTTCATCCGCTTGCATGCCTTTGGCCCGGAGCTGGGCGTACACGGCATCGGCTTTGAAGATGTTCAGCAGCAGCGAAGCCAGGTTTTTGCGTAGGGGAATCCATTTTTTTGCCTGCCACATTTCTGAAACAAGCACCCCGAAAACCAACAGGAAATTCGCCAGCAACACCTTCAGAAAGCCGTAGGATTTCCAGTCCATGTATGCTTCATGAAGCTGCACATTGGAAGGCACTTTGCTTTTGTCGGGGATTTTATTCCCAGAAAACAGATAAACCCGGTCGTAGCGCCGGGCGAGGTTTATCAGGTCATGAATCACAAACGAGGTTTCTATTTCTTCAACGAAATAGATCAGGGTATGCGGTTTGGCCTGTGGCTGTGACATAAGGAATACTTCCGGAGTGGCGATTATTAATTCTTGGTATAAAACAGGTTGTATTTCAGGATGCAGTAAATGGCTCTGAAACCGTCTTTCCATCCAATTTTCTTTCCTTCTGCGTAGGTGCGGCCGTAATAGCTGATGCCTACTTCATAAATGCGGATATCGGGAATTCTGCTGATGCGCGCCGTTACTTCCGGTTCAAAACCAAAACGCTGTTCACGCAGCTTCAAACCCTGGATGATGTTGCGGCGAAACAGCTTGTAACAGGTTTCCATGTCCGTAAGGTTCAGGTTGGTGAACATATTACTCAGGAAGGTGAGGAATTTGTTTCCGATGGAATGCCAGAAAAAGAGTATTCGGTGTGGGTGGTGTCCCATAAACCTACTCCCGTAAACCACGTCGGCATCGGCTTTAAAGATGGGTTTCAGCAATTCGTTGTATTCTTCCGGATCGTATTCCAGATCGGCATCCTGGATGACCACGAAATCACCGGTTGCCTTGGCAATTCCGGTATGGATGGCTGCACCTTTGCCTTTGTTTACCTCATGCCTGAAATAGGAAATGGGCATATCCGGATGGGCCTTTGCGTAACGCTGGATGGCTTCTTCGGTATCGTCGCGGGAGCAGTCATTTACAATGATGACTTCCTTCTGCATTTGATGGATTAAGGTTACGGCACGCACCCGATCCAGAATCAGGTGGATGGTTTTCCCTTCGTTATATGCGGGAATGACGATGCTCAGGGTTAAGCTTTCGGATTTTATCATGCTAGGCTTGACATTAATCAACTCGCTTTTTTAAAGCATCTTTTAAAATACCTGCCAATCTTTTCATGTGTGAATCGAAACCCAAATATTGTTCAGCATATTGCCTGATTACTTGTTCATGGCCCGGCTTAAGGGCCAATTTCGCGAATTCATGTATCGTTTCCATTTGTATCAAACTGTTGTCATTTGGATATACTTTACTCCACGCTTCCACCTCAGGTTTATCCTTCAGGTCCATATCCCGGTAGGCGTAAATGAATGGAATTCCACGAGCAGCATACATGCGCAGTTTTAATGCCGCATTTTCATTTTGACCTTGACGAAAAAGTGCCATTGTACCCGCCGCAATATGACAAGTATCAAATATTTCATCAAGGCCCTGACCTGTTAAATAACCACTGATATGCACCTTGTCTTTCAACGTTTCTGGTATTGTAAATTCCCCGTCGCTGTTTGTTCCTGCTACATACAGGTGAATAGACGCGGCCCCCTTGTAATGCAACATGGACGTAATGATTCGATCTATTCCATTTCCGGGAGCTGCACCGCTTGTTCCTTTGAGAAATAATATATTCAACCTGCTTCCATCAAATGGAGGTGCTTTTCGAACAGGGTTTTTTTCGATATCAATTCCATTACTTATTGGAACAACATGATATGAGCCCAGCGCATGCTTCTTTTGGTACGCTGCCATTTCATTAGAAACACAGGTGCCCAGCAATGCTTTTCTTCTGATGCGCACACCGTAATAAACTTCTTGAAAAAGGGGTATAAACATATATGCAATAAATGAAAGTAAGTTTGAGGGTTTCCATATTTTCCTGTATTTGCCGGCCTGTTTTGTAATATCAAGGAACTCCTTAACATTATGTTCAATACATATTTTTTTACCAAACTTGCGCATGATGCGGTGCATAACACTATTTGCACCGGCGTACCTGAAGTATATTAAATCGAATTTGGGGTGGTTTTCTTCTAAGAATGACTCCACCGACAACATCGTTAATTTTTGTTGATGGATTCTTCTAAACCACTTTTTTGTTGATAACAAACTGGGTTGATATTTAATGAATTCATTAAATACTTGAGTTGATTTTATTTCTTTAGTGAAAAAAGCACCCTCACAAACAACACCGGATTTGTTCAGGTAGTTTATCTGGCTTACTATTTTTGTTTTTATAGAGCCCTCGTTTATGGGTGCATTTAAATAAATATACAGAATTCTCATGCCTTTGTTATTTACGACGCTATTAGATGCCCATTGATTAACTTCCAAACCTGTTCAGCTCCCCTCTTGCTCCAGCCTTCTTTACGTTGGGCTTCTGCAAAATCAATGACTTTGGAGGCTTGCCACCAGTTGCGGTTTCTGAACGACTGACTTTGGATGGTATCCATCACCCATTCGCTCAGCCCTTCGTTGAACCATTGTTGCACGGGACTCATAAAGCCCACTTTCCAGGTTCGTGTGCGCACGGATTCGGCAAGCATACCGCGCATGGCTTCCCGTAAAACCAGCTTGGTATAACCCTGTCCTATTTTGTGTTCTATGGGCAAACCAAGTGTGTACATCACCAAACGCCAGTCCATAAAAGGCATGCGTATTTCTACGCTGTTCAGCATGCTGGCTTTGTCGTAATTGCGCAGCAGTGCGGGTAATGTAGTTTTGAAAAACTCCAGCCAGGCAATTTGTTCAGTCATGGGTTTCCAGGGGAATCCGTGCTGTTCTGCGATAGGCCATTGGTATTTCAGTTGAGGATTTACCATTGGATGTCCGGCAAAGGGCTGCAGGCTGTTGCCCGGTTTCTTGATCAGTTTTCCTAAGCGGTATCTGAGGGTATTTCTGCGGCTGCTGGCCCAGGTAAGGTCTTTGTTGAACTTGGCTTCCAGATCCTGTCGCAATTCCGGGGCATATAAACCCGACAATACACCAAAGGTGCTGCGCGCTTCCTGATTAGAGGCGTTCCATTTTTGCCATTCCAGCGCAGCTGCTACCATGTTGCGGTATCCAAACATCATTTCATCCACGCCATGCCCGTCTAGACTTATTCTGAATCCGGCCTGCGCCATGCCTTCATACACAGAATGGATGGCCGTAAGTGGATTGGCGGAAATGCAATCAAACGCGCGGGTAAGCTGTTCTGTTTTTGCAGCTAGGGAATGCGGGTCAATAGTAACCACGGTTCCTTCTGCACCGGTATGTTGCAGCACCTGCCGTGCATATTCAAGTTCATCGAGTTCAGTTCCGGGGAAAGAGGCTATAAACGCCCTGCGGAAATCGGACGGAGTACGTTCCAGCCCACCCTGCCTGGACAAATGCACCACCGCCGAGAACACCGAACTGCTGTCGAGCCCGCCGCTCAGCGCAGTAGCTATGGGTACATCGGCGCGCAGGCGCAGGGAAACGGCATCCATGAACAAGGATTTAAATGTTTCGGCATGCGTGTTTAGGTCGCCGCGGTGGATTTTCAGCCATTCATCCGGACGGAACCAGGGCTCCGGCCCATCGCTGCCGCCAAATCCAAAGCGCAGGAAGTGGCCCGGAGGCAGCGCAATGATGTCATTGAATGGCGTGAGTGAAGCACCTTCCAGGGCATAAGGCTCCGCTAAATTCATGAGGAAGAGCGCATCGTTGATGCTGCGCTGATATCCTTTGAGGTGCCGAAAGGCGTTGGTTTCGCTGGCAAAGGCCAGGTATGCATCGCTGATGTAGCAATACAGGGGCTTAATTCCGAAGCGGTCGCGACAAAGCAGCAGTTCCTGATGTACGTCGTCCCAAATGGCGGCGGCCCACATTCCGTTGAAGCGGTTGAAGCAATCTGTACCCCAATGGTGGTAAGCGAGGGCAAAAACTTCCGTGTCTGTATCGCTCACAAAGGTGTAACCCAAGCTTTGCAGTTCGCGGCGCAGCTCCAGGAAGTTAAAAACTTCCCCATTGTACACAATGGTATAACGGCCCTCCAGCAGATGCATGGGCTGACTGCCGGCTTCGCTCAGGTCCAGGATGGAGAGCCGGCGATGCCCCAAGCCAAGGTGGTTGCTTGCCAGCAGCGTATAACCGGACCCGTCGGGGCCACGGTGTTTCATGCTGTCGGTAAATACCATCAGGTCTTCCTTCAGGACTTTTTTGCGCAAATCAAATATTCCGGCGATGCCACACATGTTGTCAGGATTTAAAAAAACGGAAGAAGGCTGCTTTGCGGCGCAGACGATCGTAATACTTGCGCTTTTTTTGGTATTCAGCCTGGTCGTTTGCGTCAATAAACTTCAGCGCATGGTGCAGGTAGCGGTAATGCTGATGCGTGTCGCTGAAATAGATGTAACGTGCCAAAAAACGACAGGTCATGTGTTTGAGCTGTGCTTCCGAAAATTGCACCTGCGGCTGTTCATAACCCAAGAGGTTTAATGTTGGCGCACCACAGGCGGCAAGTACGTCCACACCTTGCCGGTATTGAAACGCTTCGAGAAACTTGCGAAATACGCCCATGTTTTCCCGAATCATGGTGGATTCGAGGTTGTTTGTTTTGCTGGCTTCATGATCCCTAAATCCGCCCACCAGAAAATCTGTTTTTATTGTTTTCGCATGCAGGTGTAGGCGTACAAACAGGTCAAAGTCCATGCTGAAGTGCAGCATCTCATTCAAAAATCCAACCCGTTCCAGGATGCTTCGCTTGTAGAAACAGCCTTGTTGACCATAGGGAAAATGATAATAGTACATCAATGGAAGATCCGGCACGTCGTGTTGCATCATTTCCATCGGACCTGCTGCATTGAAACGCTGTGTTTTCCCATAAACAAACCCTGCATCGGGATGAGCCATGTAGGTTTGCGCGATGTGGAACAGCGCATCTGGATATAATATATCATCGCTGTTGATCCAGTTTACAATGTCACCGGTTGCCTTTTTGAATCCTTTGTTGATGGCATCGGTTTGTCCTTTGTCGCGTTCGCTTACCCACCAGTCAATCTGATCTTCGTATTTCCTGATCACCGAAACGGTTTCGTCGGTGCTGCCGCCATCTACAATAAAGTACTCCAGATTGGGGTATTGCTGTCCGATGATGGACAAGATGGTTTCTTCAATAAATCTTCCTTGGTTATAAGAAGGCGTAACCACGGTGATTCTGGGCCATTGGCTGTGACCATCGGGCAGTTGATGCAATGCTGCGTTGCTCATGTATTTTGTGTTTGATTCAAGTGCTTCTGGTAGCGCTTCAGGGAATCCCATTTCCCAAGCTGGTACCAGGTCCAGAAGATGCTGAGTGCGAGGCCGGTAAAACCATCCAGAAACCCTTTACAGTCGATAAAGCATTCTTTAAATGCGCGCAGGCCCGACTTCCATTTGGCCATGTTGCTGTAGCGTTTTCCTTCGCGGTGCATATTCACGCCTTCTCCTTCAAGGTAGCGGCGGTGTTTTTCAATGAGCTGTTTCCAGCTGCTCATCCAGTAATGATGATCTACGTTGTTGCCTGCGTGGCGGATTTTATGGGTGCGGAAACCCTCTTTCAGCGTGATGGCGGTATGCACCGTATCGGCAATGTGCACACGTTCACGGTTGATGAGCAGGCGCCCGATGCGTTTTCCGCCCCAAACGGTCCCTTTCAGGGCGCGGTTTTTAAAGTAATAGCGGATGGGCGTATTGATCCTGCCAGCATCTTCCGGTGCCAGCGGGATGAATTCCATTAATTGCTTTTGCAGTTTGGGATCCAGCACTTCATCGGGATCAATCAGCAGCACCCATGTATGTTTCAGCTGCGGAATAAACACCGGGAAAATATCTTCAATACGGGCCACGCGGTGGTATCGTTCCAGTCGTTCGTGTTCGTGTAAAACCGTTTCTGGCTTGTCATCGGAAGCCAGATCAACCACCACAATTTCATCACACCATTGCAGGCTGTCCAGACATTTCCTGAGCATATGGGCCTCATTACAGGTACCCACCAGGACTGAAACGGGTATGTGTTTATTTTCTGCCATGCCAATCTACCCAGAAACCGGTCATGCCGAGTTTCACTGCTTCTGCCAAATGAAAGCGCAGGGTTTCTGCGGCGGTGCGGGCATCCAGCCAGCGGCCGTCGAGTTCTTCCGGCAAAGGACCGGCCGAACCGTATTCAAACTGATGTCCGCAACGCGCGTTGATCCAGTCTCTGTGGCTGTAACGCTTCAACTTATATCCTTTCTTCAGTAAAAACCTGCGCAGCAAGCCTGCCCACAGCGGTTCCTTTGCAAAGCGGTTCACCCCATAAAAGGGCGTTCCTGGATCCATTGATTCAAAAGCAGTTTGATCCACAAGTCGGAACTGCCGGTAGCCCAGCCTTTGCAGTTCTTTCAGCGTGGCCAGGGCTTCGTCTTCATCGGGAACATGATCGGCGGTAAGGCTCAGCGCTTCTACAGAAATATAATCGGGCGCGAGTTCTGGCGACAGGGTTTTGAGTGCATGCACATCATAACCTTCAATGTCAATTTTGAGGAAGTATGGCTTCCCGTAGGTGCGCACCAGCGTATCCAGCCGCACAGTGGCTACCTTCTCAATTTTGGTACCCAGGGCGTTGCGGCCTGCAAAATCTTTGTTCAGGCTGTTCCATTCGGAATTGTCGGAAATGAAGAATTCAACTTCCCGGTCGTCGAATTCGTAAATGGCTTTGTCCACCAGCGTGAGTTGCCCCCGGGCGATGGCCGCAGCATGTTGTTTATTTCCTTGGGCAATCAGGGCCTGATCGGCATCAACGGCAACAACGCGGTAACCCTTTTTGAGGTAATAGGTGGTATCTTGACCTTCGTGAAAACCAATGTCGTACACCAGTTTTCCTGTGTTTTTTGAGGAGGCCATAAGTTTATTGGGTTTAAAAATTAGGCATTTGAAAATAAGCGCTGCTTTTTCACGGGTGGGCATTTGCCGCAGCATCGGACTGCGCAACATGAACCATGCTGACGGACTGAAGCGCCTCAGGCGATAAATGGCGGTGCGCCACCAGAAATAAAGCTCCTTGTTCAGGGCATGCGATTGGCGCAGCGGAATGACTTTCTGGCCGTACAACTGATGCAAAAGTTCAAAGCACTCCTTAGGTGCGATGAGCGGGGCTCCTTTTTGGTAGAGCAGGTTGCCCAGGGCTTGTTGCTCGGCAGGTTCAAGGGCGCGGGCAAGCAGTCGTTGCCAATGTACGACAACCACCTTCAGGGTGTTTTCCTGAATTTCTTTACTGAAGGTCATGCTTTCGCTGCTTCCGTGCACTCGGTATTTGCCGAGGATGTCGGGCAGCACCAAAAAGCGGTGGCCTGCGGAAGCACCGCGCAACCATACGTCATAATCTTCGGCACTTTTGTATTGTGCATCATAGGTGAAGGATTCCAGAAAAGACTTCCGGGCCATCACTGTAGAATGCAGGATGGTATTTGAAAAAGGAAGACGCCCGAAGCAGGCTTCAGGAGTAAGTGCGCTGCCAAACACCTGACCAGTGGCTTGGCCTTCGGCATCAATCACAGCGGCACAGCCGGCAACCAGTGTCAGGGACTGATCCTTCTGAAAGGCGGCCAGTTGTTTTTCGAGGCGGTCGGGTTCGGCCAGGTCGTCGCTGTCCAGAACGGCAATATAGGTTCCCCGGGAAAGTGAGACCAGGCGGTTGCGCGTGGCACTGATGCCCAGGTTCACCTCGTTGCGTTCATAGCGGATGCGGGGATCTTGATACGACTTTACCAACGAAGCAGAACCATCGGTAGAAGCATCGTCGATCACCACAACCTCAAAATCGGTAAAGGTTTGCTGCAGCACAGAATCCAGACAAGCCTTGATGAAAGCCTCCCTATTATACAGCGGTATGTTTACCGAAATCAGTGGCATACGTCAGTGTTGAAAATGATTGGGTCTAAATCCCTTGATGCGGTTGAAGAACATTCTATTCATCAGTCGTGTGCTGAGGCTGCTGGGATCGGCGTCCATCAGGGTTTTACGCAGGGTGTAGCCGCGGGTGGGTTGCAGCAGGTCAACACCTTTAAAGGTGCCGCCTGAGAAAAGTTCCGGCTGGAAGTAACGGAATGGCTTTCCAAAGGAATTGAAGAAATATCCGTACATCAGCGCCCCGTGTTTGCCTTTTGGCGCAAGGTTTGGCTGTAGCAGCAGCGACATCACCTCTTCGTGGCTGGTGGGAATATAGTTGCTGCCTAACTGGTCATACAAACTGGGACCGGCCAGAATAGACGGCTTATCCCAAAAGGTTGCTTCAATGCCCACTGTAGAATTGAAGGTAAGTACCACCGAAGCATTGTCGAGCAGCGCATAAGTGGAAATGGATGATTCAGGGGCAATAAAAACCAGGCGCTCTTGCTTCATAGATTCCAGCTCCTTTTTCTCTGCTTCAGAAGCACCTTTCAAGTTGGGATGACAGCGCAGGTACACACGCACATGAGGATGCTGTTCCAGTTCCCTGCAAATTTTACGGATGGCGTTGTACTGACTCATGTAGAGTTTGTTCTTCCAGTCGTCGGTACAGCTGATAAATTCATCTTCACTGGAATTAAAGATTACAATATTGTGCTTCTCCGGATCCCATTCTTCCGGCATATTGCCTTCTTTCTGGTCTTTCACAAAAGAAATCCACCCCTGCTCCTGTCCTTTGCGGCGTTCTGTATAAAAACGCGTTCCAATTTCTGAGCGGTGCGGTTCATTGGCCTGTTCCCAAGCTTCCCTGATCAGCTCCTGGATGAATAAATGATCCTGAGGAAGCCTGTTTTTGAACACTTCATAATGTTGCGAATTGTAGCCACGTTCGTGGATATGGCAAGGAATACCTGCTTCCGTGCAGGCGCTGAGCATGGCCCTGGGATTGGGCAGCCTGCCGTTGAAGATGTACACCAGGTCTGGCTGTTCTCGTTCCAGGAATTTTTTACAGGCCGCGTAGGAAAGCGCGGCATGTGCCAGAAGATTGCGCAGTGTGGTGTTGTTGCTGCTCACGTCCAGCGTGGAATCACGCAGAATCGAAACCAGCGTTGAGCCTACGGCATAACCAATAGGATATTGTCCAATATGGTATTCCTGCAGGTGATCCAATGAATCAAAGCTGTGGCGCACGGCTTCGGCGGCCTTGCGGTCTGCATCATCCACATAATCAAGCACTTCCTGAACACGCACCTTACCGTCCAGCAGTGAAATTCCCTTTTTTCTTCTGCTGGTACACAACATACATTTCAGCATTTTATGATCCAGATTGGAATCACAGATGCCAAAGCTGGCATTGCAAACGAGCTGAACCACTTCGTGGCCCTCGTTCAGGTGATTTTGCATGATCTCCAGCTCCGTTTCATAATGCTGGGGCCAGATGATGTGGGTACTAAAAACGACTACTTTCATTCAGGTTGATACAGATATAATGCACTTGGAATGCCGGCTACCTCTGCGGCATGATCAAATTGAAAACCTGCGGCGGTAAAGGCACGCTGCGAGGCGGTGTTTTGATCCATAATCCATGCGCGAACAATTATGGTTTTGGGGTTATGCTGATAGAAAAAACCAAGGGCTGCGCGCAACATGGGTGTTGCATAACCTTTTCCACGGTGTTCGGGCGACAGGTTGATGCCAATCACCGGACCTTCAGGTTTCAGGTCAATGCGCACCTGGCCTATCAGTTCGTCAGGATGTTCTGCGGTGCTGAACATCAGGTAAGGCGCTTCCGTTTGCCCGATTCTTTGTTCAAACCAGCGGGTATGGTCTTCCAAAGAAACAGTGTTGCTGCTGTAAGAATTGGAACGGGTACGCGGATCAAGGAACCATCCGTACACCAAAGCACAATCCTGCGATAGGGCTCTTCGAAAATGAAGTTCTTGCATCGTCATTTACCCGCGGCCATAAAGCGGGCCGGAAATCCATGGTCACCCAGCTTCTTCTTGATGTCGTATGAAGTAAACTGGGTAAAATAGAATATGGCAGAAGCGCCGGCGGCTTTGATATTGGTTTTTTGAAAAAGTTCGAGGAAGTGTTCCGGACTGCCGCCACCGCCAACAGCAACTACCGGCGTATTCACGGTGTTGAGCACCTGCTCCACCAGTTCCGTATCGAAGCCTTGCATCATGCCATCCCGATCTACCGAAGTAAGGATGATTTCACCGGCTCCTTCCTGCTCCACCATTTTCACAAATTCGAGGACATCGAGGCCTGTAGGCGTTTTGCTGTGCAGTTCCCAGCGGCCATCGCCGGTGCGGCGGGCATCAACAGCCACACTAATGCACTGCGCCCCAAACAAGCGGGCCGCTTCGCCAATGAAGCTGCGGTTGTTGATGGCCATGCTTTTGATGAGTACTTTATCAGCGCCAATTTTCAACAGGTCATTGATGTCTTCTGTGGAACGGATGCCGCCTCCGATGGTCACGGGCATGAAACACTCGTCAATTACTTCCTTTACAAAAGTCAGGTTGATTTTTCTGCCGCTGTAGGTAGCAGTTATATCTGTAAATACCAGTTCATCTACATTGCGGCTGTTGAACACACGGGCGGCCTGAATAGGATTGCCCACCATTCTGGGATTTCCGAACTGCTTGGTTTTCACCAGGGCAAAGCCGTTGAAGGTCAAAACCGGGATGATGCGAACTTTAAGCATTTTGGGCGAAGAAATGTTCCAGCACCATCAGGCCGGAGCGTTGACTTTTTTCGGGATGAAACTGGCAACCAAACACTGGGCCGCGCTGCACTGCAGCCACTACAGGCCCTCCGTAATCTGTGGTAGCGGCTATGTCTGCTTCATGTTGTGGCACGAAATGGTAACTGTGTACGAAATAAAAATCCAGGTCTTCAAGTTCCCCGAAATATGTGGGGTTTTTGATGTCGAGGTTGTTCCAGCCCATATGCGGGATGGGCATGTCGCATTCCAGGGCGCGTACCTCACCGGGAATCAGTCCCAGGCCGCTGCAGCGTTCGGGTTCAAAACCTGTATCGGCCAGCAATTGCATGCCCAGACAAATGCCCAGCAGTTTGGCATCGCCACTGCCTATACGCATCTTAATGGCCTCTGCCAAACCGCTGCTGTTCAGGTTTTCCATGGCAGCCTGAAACGAACCCACGCCGGGAAGAACCAGCGTGTGTGCAGCCATCACCTCTTCCGGATGGGCAGAAACGCTGTGCGCCACGCCTATTTTGCGCAAGGCCTTCGAAACCGAAGCCAGATTGCCCATCCCGTAATTGATGATGACGCAGCTCATCGAACCTCGTAGTTGCGGATCAGGTTGCCCGCTTCATCTTTCAGGAATGCACCCTGTTCATCCCTCTGAAACAACAGCGGATTGGTAAAGGAATCGATGATGGCATCAATCTCTTCCTTGCTCATACCCGAATATTTGATGAATTCATTGATGCTGAGGTGCGGGTATTTCCCGTCGTATTGCTTCACCAGATTCAGCCCTTCTTCACGGGTAAGCCTGTTGTTGCGGATGTCGATGCAGGCGTGGTCTGTGGCGCGGCCAAAACCGTATTTCACAAACTTGAGGTAGTCATGCAGGCCGTGCATCTTTTCATCCAGGTTTTCATAGTTGGTATAAGTTCCTTCCACAGGACCGTCTTCTTTTACGGAGAAGCCATGCTGTTTCACTATTTCGAGCTGCTTTCGGGCATCCCAGAAGAAATAATGACCCAGGAACACACTCACGATTCCTACTTTTTTCAATTCTTCTTCTGAAGGATAGAAATAGGGTGTCAGCTCACGTTCGGTAAGTCCGTCCACGCCTACCATATCCTGGATGCGGTTGCCCAGCAAGCCACCAAACTCTTCCAGCCAGGCCCTGTCAAGCACATTGTTCTTGATGCTTTCCAGCGGACCGCCGTATTCCTTCTGCGGATTTTCGCCCCATACAATCAACGGGATGCCAAATTTCACGGCAACCATCACCGGGATGGTGAAGATGCCGAGGTGGTTGGGCCACATTTCATCTCCCACCCTTTTGAATCCTTCCACCACCATTTTTTTGTAGGCAGGATGGTTTTTTTTGAAATAAACCACGTCCATGCCCATTTCAGAAAGATTGTCCAGGTTGCGCTGCCCCAGTTCCGTGATGTTGGTGGTTTCAAAACATACACACAAGGGGTTCATGCCGCATTCGTTTTTCAAAAACCAGGCCTGATAGGTGCTGTCTTTGCCACCGCTCACAGGTACCAGGCAATCCCAGCCGGGCTGCCCTTCCGGTTTCCGGT
>JBEDND010000112.1:0-3008 GCA_041170785.1 Bacteroidota bacterium
CCTTCGTGCAGATGGTTGAATATTTTTACCCGAAAGAGGATATTTCGGCATGGAAACGTAAGGTATTGCCCTGACCAGCAACCGTGGCATAATTTTCAATATGCAGGAAACTTTAATGCCCATCTTCATTCCATACGATGAACATGACCAATAGCCAGATACTCAACTACCAAAATCAGGACGGCAACATTAACATAGATGTTCGGCTGGAAGAAGAAAGCGTTTGGCTAACCCAGGAACAAATGGCTACGCTTTTTGGTAAGGCTAAGTCAATCATTAACGAGCATATCCAAAACATCTATCAGGAGAAAGAGCTCGAAGAATCAGGTACCATGAAGAAATTCGGAATTTCCGAATTTCAGTAAAAGGCTCACTTTTTCTACAATCTGGATGTGATCATTTCGGTTGGTTATCAGGTAAAATTGCAACAAGTGCTGGAAAAGGAACAAAGTCTGAAAGAACTGGAACAGGATATCCAAAAACTTCAAAAGCCTCGGAAATCATGAGTTTCACCGAAGCCCAACTCGAACAAACTTTTGCGCAACTGCTGGAGCAGGAAGGCTACCGGCATGTTCTGGGGAATACCCTGCAACGGGCTCCGGATGAGGTGTTGATTGAATCCGATCTCAGGGATTTTCTGATGCATCGCTACGCCTCGGATGGAATTACGGGTGGTGAAATTGATGCAGTAATCCGGCAACTTAAATCACTTCCCGCTTCAGACCTCTATCAAAGCAACGCGCAATTCAGCCGCATGCTCTCCGAGGGTTTTATCCTGAAAAGAGAAGACCGGAATCAAAAGGACATCTTCATTGAACTGCTGGACTTTCGAAACCTGCAACCCCAGCGCAGGGCGGCAGACGATCAACTGGAAACGGTGGCGGCAGAAGCAGATGCTTCTTATTCCGATGCCAACATCTGCCGCTTCGTAACCCAACTGGAAATCACCGGCAACGAAAAGCGCATCCCCGATGGCATTCTCTACATCAACGGTCTTCCGCTGGTGGTGTTTGAATTCAAAAGCGCGGTGCGCGAAGAAGCAACCATTCACCATGCCTATGAGCAATTGACGGTGCGTTACCGGCGCGACATTCCCGAGCTGTTCAAGTGCAACGCCTTCTGCGTAATCAGCGACGGCATCAACAACAAGGCCGGTTCCTTTTTCGCGCCTTATGATTTCTACTACGCCTGGCGTCGCATCGCCGGTCTGGCCCGTGATGCCGACGGCATAGACAGCATGTTCACCCTGGTGCAGGGAATGTTGCACAGACACAGGTTGCCCGACATCATCCGCAACTTCATTTACATGCCGGACAGCAGCAAAAAGGATGAGAAATATGTATGCCGCTATCCGCAGTATTACGCCGCACGCGCTTTGTTCGAACACATTCGCAAAGCGAGGCGCCCGGAAGGCTCCGGAAAAGGTGGAACGTACTTCGGCGCCACCGGCTGCGGCAAAAGTTTCACCATGCTGTACCTCACCCGCCTGCTGATGCGCAGCACCGACTTCGGCAGTCCTACCATTGTGCTGATTACAGACCGCACAGACCTGGACGTGCAGTTGTCGGAACAGTTCGTTGCCGCTAAGAAATTTATTGGCGACGAAATGGTGGTGAGCGTGGAAAGCAGGGATCACCTGAGGCAATTGCTTAAAGGGCGACAGAGCGGAGGCGTATTCCTCAGCACCATCCACAAATTCACGGAGGACACAGAATTGCTTACCGAACGCAGCAATGTAATCTGTATTTCCGATGAAGCGCACCGCAGTCAGACCAACCTGGACCAGAAAGTGCGCATCACAGAAAAAGGCGTGCAGAAGTCTTACGGATTCGCTAAATACCTGCACGATTCCCTGCCCAACGCCACATATGTGGGCTTCACGGGAACCCCGATTGACGCTACGTTGGATGTTTTCGGGAAAGTGGTCGATGCCTACACGATGACCGAATCGGTGCGCGATGAAATCACTGTGCGCATTGTGTATGAAGGAAGGGCCGCGCGGGTGGCGCTGAAGAACAGCGAACTGGAACGCATTGAGCAATACTACGAGGCTGCTGCCGAAGCAGGTGCCAACGAGCACCAGATAGAGCAAAGCAAGGAAGATGTGGCGCGCATGAATGCCATTCTCGGCGACCCAAAGCGATTACGGAATGTTGCTGCGGATTTTGTGGCACATTACGAACGACGCGTATCAGAAGGGGCTTCGGTAACTGGCAAGGCCATGTTCGTATGCAGCAACCGCTTTATTGCCTGGGAGCTGTACAAGAACATCATTGAACTCAGGCCCGGATGGAATGAAACACTTGCCTGTGCCGAAGGTGCCGAACTTTCGGAAAAAGAGCAGCAAGACATAAAGCCCATGCAGCGCATCAAACTGGTGATGACACGGGGCAAAGACGATCCGGAAGCCTTGTACACCATGCTCGGAACGGAGGAATACCGCAAAGAGCTGGACAGACAGTTTAAAATTGCCAAGTCCAACTTCAAGATTGACATCGTCGTGGATATGTGGCTCACCGGTTTTGATGTGCCTTTTCTGGATACCATCTACATCGATAAACCCATACAGCAGCACAATCTGATTCAGACCATCAGTCGGGTAAACCGAAGGTTTTCCGGCAAGGAAAAGGGTTTGGTGGTGGATTACATCGGCATCAAAAATCAGATGAACCTGGCCCTGAAGAAATATTCGGAAGGCGGGGAAGACAATATTGAAGATATTCGTCAGTCACTGTCCGTAATGCGTGATCATCTGGATTTGCTGGCCGGCATCTTTCACACGTTTGACAGTCGCGGTTATTTCGAAGGTGTGGGCATCCAGCAGCTCCAGGCCCTGAACAAAGCCGTGGAATTCGTGCAAACTACCCGGGAGCAGGAAACGCGCTTCATGGGGCTGGTGAAGAGGCTGAAAGCTGCGTATGACATTTGCTCAGGTTCTGAAGAAATCACCCGACAGCAAAGGGATGATGTACATTATTACCTGGCCATCCGCAGCATCATACTCAAAC
>JBEDND010000113.1:0-4311 GCA_041170785.1 Bacteroidota bacterium
CATATATACATGCAATTCATCCCTTTTCCTATGGTGAACTTAAGCCTCCTGCTGATGCACATGGCTTGTCAGACTCCAGAGTCAAAACGCCCGGAAGTGGCCCGACAGCACATCAGCGCTGCCACTACTCCTTCTGACAAACCAACAGGTGATGCGGTAGCCACCCGCTTTTCCTGTCCGGATGGATGTACACGCATACCTTTAATTCCGGGCAGTTTCGGCGCCTACCTGCGTCAGTTCCCGCTTAAACCGCATGGAACTGCGGTGTATTATCACGATGGGCAAGAGAAGGTTGGCGCAGCGCATGCGGCGGTGCTGCAATTGAGTACCGGCACAGAAAATCTGCAACAATGTGCCGATGCGGTGATGCGCCTGCGGGCGGAGTATTTGTATCAGAAAAAAGCATACACGCAGCTGCATTTTAACTTCACCAACAACTTCTCCTGCCGCTTCGACAAGTGGATGCAAGGTTGCAGGGTCAAAGTGAACGGCAATCAAACCAGCTGGGCATGCAGTCAGAAACCCGATTCCGGGCGCAGCAGCTTCGACGCATGGATGAAGCAAGTATTTATGTTTGCCGGAACGCTATCGCTGGAGCGGGAACTGCAACCTATTGCAGCCACCGAGGTTCAGCCTGGGGACGTATGGATCAAAGGAGGCAGTCCGGGACACGCCGTGATGGTGATGGATGTGTGCCAGGACAGCGCGGGAAACCGATATTTCCTGCTGGCTCAGAGCTATATGCCCGCGCAGGACATGCACGTATTGCGCAATTACAGGCAACCTGAGCTTTCGCCCTGGTTCAAAGTTCCTGCCAATGGACAGGAACTCGAAACGCCCGAATGGACGTTTCAATACAACCAGTTAAGAAGGTTTCGTTAAGGAAAAATCACATCACGTTCACCTTTACCCGCAGGTAACTCTTCAGCAGCAGCGTCATTTTCTGAGAGTCGGGAATACGGATGCGTTCCTCCATGATGTGTTGTACGGTGGATCGCTCAATTTTCTCGAGCAGTTTCAGGTAATAACGATAAGCGGTGTACACCCCGAAGCGGCAGCCGATGGGAAGTTTCTTGATGCCCTGATAGGCCAGTTCAAAATCCTTTTTGATGTCGGCAATGATGTCCATTTTCTGGTGGTCGTTGAAGGCCGAAAAGTCCACACCAGGAAAATACACCCGGCCGCGTTCGTCGAAATCACTTTTCAGGTCTCTAATGAAATTCACCTTCTGAAATGCCGAACCAAGGGCACGTGCCGATGGAACGAAGTAGTCATAACGTTCCTGGTTTCCATGACAAAACACCTTCAGACACATCAAACCAACCACTTCCGCAGAACCGTAAATGTATTCACTGTAAGAACCTGCATTGTGCGTAGCACTTTCCAGGTCTTCTTCCATGCTGTTGAAGAACGGTTCGATCAGTTCCTCGCCAATATTGAATTCCCTGCAGGCCTTTTGAAAAGCGTGCAAGATGAGGTTGGTACTGATTCCTTCCCTGATGGCGCGATATGTTTCTTTTTTGAAATCGGCCAGAAGCGTAGCCTTATCGTGTTCATGAAAGGTGTCCACTACTTCATCTGCAAGGCGAACAAATCCGTAGATGGCATAAACGGCCCAGCGGTAATCGTTGGACAACATGCGAATACCCAGAGAAAACGAGGTGCTGTAATTTAGGGCAACCCGCTTGCTGCAGGCCAGAGCCGTTTTATGATATAGTTCCATGCTCATGGGTTATCCTTTCTGTAACGAGTTTAGATCCTATCACAACGATGGGCAAGCCTGTGCCTGGAACGGTGCTTGCGCCAACGTAGTACAGGTTGCTTAATTGTTCGTCTTTATTGGAAGGCCGAAATGCGCCAATTTGGTTCATGCCATGTGCCAAACCCAATCCACTTCCTTTGTATAAATTAAACATATTCATCCAATCAACTGGAGTATAAACAGTTTTGCTGAGGATGTTGTTTGAGATGTCGTAGCCTACCCTTGCGCTCAAATCGGCAATAATATCTTCGGTCAACTTTTCCGCATCAGACCAATCCGGCTTGTTGCGCAGGTCGGGAACGGGGCAAAGAATAAACAGGTTTTCACAACCTTCGGGGGCGCATTGAGGGTTGCTTTTGGAAGCCACATTCACGTAGTAATAAGGTTTCTCCGGAGCCACCGAGGTTTTGAAGATCATATCGGCATAGGCTTTGAAGTTGTTGCCCAAGAAATAGTTGTGGTGCGCTATGCCTTCAATTTTACCTTTTACACCCAGGTAGATGGTAAACGGCGCAAGCGTCCAGTCCAATTTATCCAGTTTTTCCTGGCGGTATGCTTTACGGTTTAAGATGGCACCGCGGAACCACGCCGCATCGGCATTACACACGAAGATGTCCGCGGTCCAGCCTTTACCTGCTGCATCCACCACTGCGTGCAGTTTTCCTTGCTGCAGTTCCACGCCTGTAACTTCTGTATTGTAGTGGAAACGCACCCCGCGTTCATGCAGGATGGGCATGATTCCATCCACAATTTTATACATGCCGCCTTCCACGTTCCAATAACCATCATGCTGCAATTCGGTGTAATTCAACAAACTGTAAACGGCCGGAGTATCAAAAGGCGTGGCACCAAGGAAAAAAGAAACCAGAGAGAAAATCACTTTTACGTCTTCAGTTTCAAAATTCCGTTCAAGTTCAGCCCACATGCTGCGGAACATTTTGGGCAAATGTTTCAAAGGAACGGTAGCCAGAGAAGCCAGATAAGGAACCATGCCGTTGAAGTTGCGCTTCACTACTTTGTATTCCGTATCGTGGAAAATGGTTCCAGCTGCCTTCAGGTACCGTTGGGCTTTCTCTTCAAAATTGGGTTCGTCTGCAAATTCCAGGGCGAGTTTTTTCAAATCCTTGAACATGCGGTACACTTTATCGCGGCCGGCTATGTTCACCGTGTACAAAGGATCGAGTTCTTTGATGGTGAAGGGCACTTCCAGGCCTTGCGATGCGAACAGTTCCCTGAATTCATAGCTCATGCTGAAAAACGAGGGACCAACATCGAAGGTGAAACCGTCCTTTTCCAGCAAATTCAGACGCCCCCCGGGCCGCTGATAACGCTCAAGCACTTCTACCTGATAACCTAAATGAGAAAGTCGAAGGGCGGTAGCCAGGCCTCCAAGACCCGCACCGACTATGAGCACTTTTTTTGCCATGAATTATTTTTTTGAAAATCGTTTCAGAAACCTGCGGGACACAAACAGAAAACCAAAGGCCTCTGAACCCTCTTTACCATGAAAAGTATGGTGGTGATAATGCGTCATCCGCATCGCATGGAAGTACGGACTGTTGGTGGATTTCAACCACTTGATGCGCTGATGTACAAACACATCATGAACCAGGAAATACGCCAATCCGTAAAGGGCAATTCCCAATCCTGCATAGAAGCGCCAATCGAAGGATGCGGCACCAACTACAATCAGCCACACACTTGGTATGGCAAACATGAAGCCGAATAAGTCATTTCGCTCCAGGGCTCCATGCCGGGGCTCGTGATGGCTGCGATGCCAAATCCACAGAAAACCGTGCATGATGTATTTATGGGTAAACCAGGCCACCCCTTCCATCAGCGCAAAGAATGCGAAGACAATGAGGAAGTTCCACAACCAATTCATATGTAAATGAACAACCTTTATTTTTTATTGTTCGAACCTGCAGGTATGATATCGCTCATATTCAGTGAAATAATTTCGCAAGCGATCCATTGGCCTGAAGATGCAACACGGTAAAGAACACCACTTGTATAAAGAACAGGCGCTGGGCAAAGGGGTTTGAATTCATGGGAACCCATTTGAGGAACAGGTAATGGAAGCAAAAAGAAATGATGAACCAGGCGATGTAGTTCTGCATGGGAATGAATCCGGCATCCCAGGTCCAAAAATCGTAGCGCAACGCTACCGGTTCCATGATGAAGTCGTAACCGGTCATCATGGCTGCAGCAAGCAAAGCCAGCAACAAAGGATCTTTTACCCATGATTGCGCCACGCTGCGGGTTGCGTAAACCAGAAAAAACCAATTTACCGAAAGGATGAGCGGCACGCCCAGCGCAGAAAATCCGAGGGTTGACTGATACTGATAGGCGCCAAAAATAGCCCCCGTTTTCACCCCGGCTACTTCAATGCAATAACCACCAAGGGCAATCATCAGCGTGGCAGCAACAAATTGGGCATTCCATTTCTTGTGAAAAAACAAAGTCGCTGCCATGGCCATAAGGATGTTCACCGGCGTAAGGCGCATCATCCATAGTTCCAGCTCAGGAATAAGGAAACAGGTGAGGCC
>JBEDND010000114.1:0-3909 GCA_041170785.1 Bacteroidota bacterium
GTCAAAATCATCCACCGGCCGTTTATACGTGAGGCCGGCATATTCTGCTTCGGCAGCGTTAGGCTTCAGATTTGCGTTGGGATTATAGCTTTGATAAGATGTAGGCTGATAGTTTGGGTCGGTATATTTCCTGGGGTTGGGTTCAATAATCACCACACTTGCGCCCCTGTTCTTCAGGTATTTCCGGTAAACACGTAAAACATCCTCCCGTGTTACCTTGCGATAGCGGTCAATATCATCCTGAATGTTAAAGCTCTTTCCTTCAAGCATGTAGTTGTATTCGTTCAGCAGGCTGGCCTTTGATTCCACACTTTCAAAAACACCGTAGTAATTGCTCACGATATCATTTTTTACGCGTTCCAGATCATCATCACTAAAGCCGATGATGTCAAAACTGTCCACCAGTCCGAACATTTTCCTCCTGAGAAAATTCACGTCACTCATCGGATAACCAGCTAAGGTGATGGAAAATTCACCTGCCAGTTCATGGTTCATGGCCGTCATGGGATTGTTGGCGGCATTCGCCTGCAAGGCCAATTCTGATTCTACAAAACGCTTGTACAACACGCTGCTTTTCCCACCTCCGAGCAACTGACTCAACACATCTAGCGCTGCCTCGTCATTGGAATAAGCGGCGGCGGCAGGCCAGGTAGCATAGATTACAGGAACTGAAGCTTTATCATCAAAATAATTAGCAAATCGAGTTTCGGGAATAGTCACAGGAGCCACACGTTGTTTCTTCACTTCCGGACAGGGAGCAAAACTTCCGAAGTACTTTTCACACCATTGAACCACCTGTTTGGCTTCGGCATCGCCACTTACAATTACGGTGGCGTTATTTGGCCCATACCAGCGAAGGAAAAAGTTGCGCAGGTCGTTGGAATCCGCACGGTCCAAATCATCTACATAACCAATCACCGGCCAGCTGTACGGATGCGTTTGCGGGTAAAGGTTTTGGTCTTTTACTTCCATCAAAAAGCCATAAGGAACAGTGTAACGCTGATCCTTCTCATTCTTCACGGTACTGCGCTGAATTTCAAACTTCTTTTGGGTAAACGCGCCGAGCAGGAATCCCATACGGTCGGCTTCCATCCACAACCCTGTTTCGGTGAAATTGCTGGGGAAGGTCTGGATATACACTGTACGGTCGCGGGTGGTATTGCCATTCACTTCACCACCGGCATTAGAAATAATTTTAAAGTGTTCTTCATCGCCTACATGTTCGGAACCCTGAAAGAGCATGTGTTCAAAAAAGTGGGCAAAGCCGCTTTTTCCGGGCAGCTCGCGCGCTGAACCTACATGGTAAGAAACCATAAGGTGCACCAGCGGATCGCTGTGATCTTCATGGACAATGATGGTGAGGCCGTTGGGAAGTTTGTACTTCTCATAAGCAATAATGGCCTTGCCGGGTTGAGCTTCAACCTTTTCGACCAGGGTGGCTGTTTGCGCCACAACCCTGATTGCAAGTAGCAAGGATAGAAATGTGATGACTAAGCGTTTGTTCATAGTGCTTTGCGAAAAATAGATTTTGGCAAAAGTAATTGTTCAGTGGTGGAGTATAATAAGTATCCGGATACATCTCTGAAATACTGCAATTAACCGTTATTGTGACTCCATGCGTTTGACTGTGCCTGACTACCTTTGCACTATGTTTAGCCGGCCTTTGGGCCTGATGCTGATGATCAGTGCCATGCTGCCAGAAGCAGTTTTTGCCCAGAACCGAAATAACCTGGGTACGGAATTCTGGTGTGCTTTTCTGGAGAATATCAGCGCGCCCGGCAATGTGCAAATCCATATCAGCGGACCTGAAGCCAGTAAAGGCACCGTTTCCATACCAACAAAAGCATATACCCAAGCATTCACGATTGCCGCAAACGGCTTTGCAATAGTGAATATTCCTGCGGTACTTGCGGCACCAGATCCCGGAAACGCCATTCAGGACCGCGGCATTCATATCCAATCGGATCGGCCCGTTGCAGCCACGGCATTCAGCCAGGGCGCAGGAAGTGCCGGAGCTACGGAACTGATTCCTGTAATGGACCTACCGAAAGCTCCGGAATACATCATCAACGATGTATCGGTAAGCAAAGGATTCAGCAACATGGCTGTTATTGTGGCCTTGCACAACGGAACGCAGGTGGAAATCACGCCCTTTCGCACCCTGGCCACGGGCAGACCGGCAGGAATTCCATTCACCATCATCCTCAACCGCGGCACCTCCTATCCTATTCGCGCGCTGGACTCACAACAATTGTGCGGCACGCGCATCAGGGTCGTACAATCCTGCAAACAAGTGGTGGTATTCCAGGGTGCCAATGGCATGCGCTGGCGTAATGATGATGCAGGATGTACTTCATCAGACCATGTTTATGAACAGGCCGTTCCGGTTGCTCACTGGCAAAGCAGCTATTATATTCCACCACATCCTGCGCAGGGAGTGCTTGGTTCTTATGTACTCAGTCCGTGGCTCAACAATACTCAGGTAAGTATTTCAGGAAGCTCCCCGGCCATCATCCTGAACCGGGGCGGCACTGCTACCGCCTATCCCGGCGCTGCCGATCGCTGTGTTGTGGCAAATCAGCCCCTCAGTGCGCTGCAATACAGCCGCAGTGGTTCCTGCAATGGACATCCGCAAAAACTGGGCGATGCAAGCAGTCTGACCCTTTCTTCTGATGAAGGAGCCGTAAATTCCTGTTGGTGGCTGGTTCCAACCCTGCTCAGTAAATACGAGCATTACGTAAACATTGTAGCAAGTGCCGGAGCATTGGCTTCGCTCAAACTTGACGGAGTACCGGTGAATCAAACCATATTTCAGAACAGTTCGTGCCATACCAAAAAAACAGGTGCCTTGCAGTTGGTACCCGGTGTGCACCGATTGGAGTGTGACAGCCCTTTTTTGGCTTATGCCCTCGGCTTAGGTGATGGAGAAGGCTATGCCTTTTCACTGTGCCGCATGGCAGGTAAAAACCGCAACCTGGGCATGAACCTGAATGCCGAACTGATTTGTCATCCTGATTCCTGGCTCAATATGCAGGCCGAAGGCGACAGCCTGCGCACCGTGCGTTGGGAAATCAGCGAGGGTTCATCGTATTCCGGAAGCAACGCAAAGCATCGATTCGGCAGCAATGGCCGTTTCCGGGTGCGCATGATTGCCAGCATTGGCGGCATGTGTTCCGCTGATACGCTGGATCGTTTCGTGGTGGTTACCCGAGCGCCTTCCATAAACCTTGGGCCCGATACCATTTTGTGTGAAGGAAGCCTGTTCCGAACTTCCTATCAGGCGCTGCCCGGACAAAACACATCATGGAACCGTCCGGCGGGTGGCGGTTTCGTCACGCTAAGCGCCAATGATACTTTGGTTTTGCGCGTGCGCGACAGTTTGGGCTGCAGCAGCAGCGACACCCTACGGGTGCGCTTTGCACCCTGCAACAATGAAAAGCTGGAAATACCCAATGTATTTACACCCGGCCGCGATGGCATCAATGATGTGTTTACGGTGAGCTACAACGGTTACAGCGCCGTGAAGATTGCCGTGTATAACCGCTGGGGACAGTTGGTCTATCAATTTACCCTACCCGATGAGGCGCCCTGGAACGGAAATTTAAACAACCGCTTCAGCGAGTGCCCGGAAGGTGTTTACTTCTATATGCTTGAAGCCACAAAATCCCATAATGGGGAAAGGGTGCATGTTCACGGAACCATCAGCCTGATTCGGTAAATAATCTGCGATTCCATCGGGTCTGCTTGTCCCAGGACTCGCGTTGCTCGCCCGGGACAAGCCAGGGCCTCAGCGACCCGGATGCTTTTCAGCGACCCGGATGCGTAAACAATGTTCATTTTTTGATTATATTAATGGCAGATAAGTGTCAATATTTTTAACATGGAACATCAGATTGCACACATGGATCT
>JBEDND010000115.1:0-10282 GCA_041170785.1 Bacteroidota bacterium
ATGGCTTTCAACTCGGCAATATCTCCTAATGGAGTTGAGGTGCCGTGCACGTTGATGTAATCAATGTCTGTAAGATCCATTTCAGCATCTTCCAGCGCCATGCGCATCACATTCTGTGCACCCAATCCTTCCGGATGCGGTGCTGTGATGTGGTATGCGTCACCGGTCATTCCGCCACCCACCATTTCAGCGTAGATTTTAGCCCCGCGTGCCCTGGCATGCTCGTATTCTTCCAGAATCAGGCAAGCTGCGCCTTCACCAAGCACAAAGCCATCGCGGTCTTTGTCAAAAGGCCTGCTTGCCGTCATGGGATCATCGTTGCGTTCGCTGAGTGCCTTCATGTTGTTGAAACCGCCAACGGCGGCTTCGTTCACACAGGCTTCTGATCCACCGGTAACGATGACATCAGATTTGCCCAAACGAATCAGGTTAAATGCGTCAATGATGGCGTGTGTGGAAGTGGCACAGGCAGAAACCACACCGTAATTAGGCCCTCTGAATCCATGTTGAATGCTGATGTAGCCGGAGGCTATATCAATAATCATTTTAGGAATGAAGAAAGGGCTGAACCTTGGTGTGCCGTCACCTTTTCCATAATCCAGAATTTCCTGACTGAAGGTGGTGAGTCCACCAATTCCGGAACCCCAGATCACACCTACACGGTCTTTGTTGACGGATTCACTCAGGATTCCTGCATCATGAATGGCTTCTGAAGCAGTAACAAGGGCATAATGCGTAAACGGGTCCATCCTGCGGACTTCCCGTTTGTCAATAAACTCAGCGGGGTCAAAATTCTTGACCTCACAGGCAAATTGTGTTTTGAATTTAGAGGAATCAAAACGGGTAATGGGGCCCGCACCGCACACGCCGGTCTTCAACGCATTCCAGAAATCTGGAAGGTTGTTCCCTAATGGCGTAAGAGCCCCAATACCAGTAACAACTACCCGGCGGAGTTGCATGCGAAGAATTTACTTAGCGTTTTCTTCGATGTATTTAACTGCTTCGCCGACAGTTTGGATCTTTTCAGCCTGATCATCGGGAATGGCGATATTGAATTCCTTTTCGAATTCCATAATCAATTCCACGGTATCGAGTGAATCAGCACCCAGATCATTGGTGAAGCTGGCCTCCATGGTTACTTCACTTTCTTCCACCGAGAGCTTGTCTACGATGATGGCCTTTACTTTGTTTGCTACGTCTGACATTTTGAGTTGTTTTCGGATTTAGCGGCTGCAAATAAACAATTTTTTGTCCTTACCAATCAAGTAGCAACAGATGGTTTTTCTCATCTTTGTGCTCACAAACAGAAAATGCCCAAGAAAAACCTGCTGAATTTCAATGCACAACCCCCTGCGGTATTGGCTTTGTTCACTTCCGAACGGCTTTATCGGGTGGCCTGGAAATTGAACGAAACTTTTGGCATTCACCTGGAATTGGTGGTTGAAAGCGATAAGAATAGATTCCTTCCGCCTTCCGGAACGCATGAAAGGCATGCTTTTTCAGACCCTAATGGTTCCCTTGGTGTTTTTTTAATCGCCAATAAAGGAACTCATGGCCTGCTATACCAAACCAAACCCCTTGCCGATTACTTTCTCATCTGGAAATATGCTGAACTTCACGATCCCATCAGCGCCGCTTTAGATCAGCTTAAGAATGATTCTTTTTTCAGGGCAAGCTACCTATTCCCACAGGAAATGCTGAAAACGCAAGTGTTCGCGTCCTTGTTTAATAATTAACCACATCATGTATCGCCATAACTTCAATAAAACCAAAATTATCGCCACCATTGGCCCAGCTACCAGCAGTTACGAAAACTTAAAAGCCATCATCGAAGCAGGAGTGGATGTGTGCCGTCTGAATTTCTCCCATGGCAGTCATGAAGTACACCGCACCGTGCTGGAAACCGTGCGTCGCATTAATAAAGAACTCAATGCCAACGTTTGTCTGCTCCAGGATCTTCAGGGTCCGAAGCTGCGCATCGGAAAAGTTCAGGGTGATGCCCTCGAACTGGTTCAGGGTGCTTCTTTGCTGGTTACTTCCCTGGAATGCCTGAGCACACCTGAAAAGTTATTTGTGAGCTACGAAAACCTGGGCCGCGATACGCGCCCCGGAGAGCGCATTCTCATGGATGATGGGAAAATTGAACTGCGCATCCTTGAAGTGCTGGATGAACAGCATGTGCGCGTGGAAGTCGTTCAGGGCGGCGTACTCACATCCAATAAAGGGTTTAACCTGCCCGAAAGCCATCTTACCGTTCCCTGTCTTACCGACAAAGACATTGCCGACCTGGAGTTCGGATTGGCTATGGATGTGGAATGGGTGGCATTGTCGTTTGTGCGCAAACCGGAAGACATCATCGAACTGAAAGAACGCATTGCCGCCGCCGGAAAACGCACCCGCGTCATCGCCAAAATTGAAAAACCGGAAGGCGTGGCCAACATTGACGACATCATCAAGGTGACGGACGGCATTATGGTTGCACGTGGAGATCTGGGTGTGGAAGTGCCCCTGCAAAAAGTTCCACTCATCCAGAAATCCATCGTGGAAAAATGCATCGCCGCCGGAAAACCGGTGATCATCGCCACCCAGATGATGGAAAGCATGATCACCAATTCCATGCCCACACGGGCGGAAATCACCGATGTAGCCAATGCTGTGCTCGATGGTGCCGATGCCGTAATGCTCAGCGCTGAAACTTCCGTGGGCAAATTCCCCATCCGCGTGGTAGAAGTGATGGAACGCATCATCGGCGATGTGGAAGCCGACCGTCGCGTGTATTACAAAGGACAGAGGCCAACGCCTTCCAGTCCGTCGTTCATCAGCGATGAAGTGTGTTTTACCGCCGTGCGTATGTCCGACCACCTCAAGGCAAAAGCCATTGTGGCCATGACGAAATCAGGTTATACCGGCTTTAAAGTGGCCAGCTACCGCCCGGAAGCCAATGTATTCATTTTCACCGATAACGAGCCGCTGCTGAACACACTGAGTTTGGTTTGGGGTGTCCGCGGTTTTTACTACAACAAATTCGCCAGCACCGACGAAACCTTCAACGATGTATTGAACATCCTGAAAGATACCGGATATGTACGCGAAGGTGATTGTGTGATCAACTGCGCCAGCATGCCCATCCACCTGAAACAACGCACCAACGCCATCAAGGTGAGCATAGTCAACTGAAATCCAAACAAGCAAATGTGTTCTTGGTTAATAAAAAGATGATGACGAACGAGGATGTATTGGTGAATAAAGTGGCCCAAAGCGGCCTGATTACCTTCAATCTGGAACAGTATTTCCATCCCGGAAACCGAATGCAGCTGGACATCAAAGACGGCTTGTTCATGGGCATGATTCTGAAAGAAAAGGATTTCAGGGAGTGGATTAAGAACCTTGACTGGGAACAGTACCGCAATGCCTGCGTGGCAGTTTTTTGCAGCGTGGATGCCATTGTTCCAACCTGGGCGTATATGCTGGTTGCCGCCAAACTGAACGGAGTCGCTGCTTTTTACGTATTCGGCAACGCAGAAACCCTGGAAACCGCGCGGTATGTGGAAGCCCTGGCCAAAATCAATCCCGAAGATTACCGCGACAAACGTGTGGTCATCAAAGGTTGTGGAGACCTTCCGGTTCCGGCTTCTGCCTATGTGGAAATTTCACGCATCCTGTTGCCTGTAGTTAAATCGCTGATGTACGGTGAACCATGCAGCACCGTTCCTGTATTTAAGCGGGGTTAATGATAAGCGGGTTTCAAGGCGTCTGTTTTGTCATCCTGAAGTATCGAACTTCGGTTTTATACTCGATGGCCAATACATAAAATCCTGCGGGCAGTGAATCCGTGTGAAGTACCCGGACACCTTTGACCATTTCCACAGGAACTTCGACTTTTTGTCCATTCACGGTGTAGAAGGATACCTCATTCACCTCTTCCGGAAGATTTAAGTAAAGTCTAGTATTGAATGGATTTGGGTAGTAGCGGTAAGGCTCTGACCCATATGCTTTACTTCTTGTACCGATGGGTCTCACCTGTAAATTAAGGCTGTCTGAAGCGCTGCAAGAGTAAAGATCACTTACGCGCACCCAAATCAGGTGACTGCCGATGCCAAGATTTTGTGCTTTCACCATACGTGAAGCACCCACTTGTCCATCGTCCCAACGATATACGGAAAAAACACCGGGCGTAAGGTTTAGAATTTCATCCAGGTTTATGGCTGTATCGGCACCGAGGGTGGGTTGGGGCAATGGACGAACGTTCAGTATAATGGTATCATTTAGGGGACAATAGGTGGAACTTTCTCTAAAAGCCAGCAGCCAGTTGCCGGCTTTGGCGGGGAAGAAGTGGTCGCCATTGCTGATAACATTACCCAACAACGGATCTTTGGTATTTCCATCGAAGGCAACCGCCTTCCAGGAAATGACGGGCGTCATGGTATTCACCTGAACGAACTTATTGAGGGTAAGCACCGGACTCAAAGCGCAAGGGCTATCCGGAGTGAGCAAATTGTACACCGGAGCACGGAACAATTGAACATGGAAACTGTCCAATCCAGCACAACCGGTAGTCAGGTCGCTGGTTTTAAATTCGAGGTCATACCTTCCCGCAACCAGGAAGCGCCCCTGATTCCCTCCGCTGACCAAAGCATCTACATTTGAAGTAGGCCCGGCAAAGCAACGTGCCTGATAGTTGTATTTAAGCAGATTCTGGTTTTGAATGAGGTTGAATAATGGATATGCATCACTTCCTCCACAAAAGGTATCATTTTGGATTTTGCTGTGCGGCGAAGGATTGACAGTAACAAGAATGCTGTCCTGGACAGGACATCCTGCGCTGTCGGTATAGGAAATAATCACCCGGGCATCTTGTTTCACACCTCCTTTCAAAGGAATACGGGCGCCGGTGAAATAGCTGTTGTTTCTTGCTTCAACCAGCCCTTTTAAAGCAGCGCTGAATTGGGCTGAAGCTGGTTGCACCGCAGTGATTACAGGCCATTCGGCATTGGTGCCTTCACCACAAAAAACCGTGGCTGGCGACTGAATTGTTAACGATGGTCGGTAGCTGGAAATGTTCCATTCGACCGTGGCTTCACAGGCTACCTGATCGCGCACCCACAGGCGAATGAACGTGTCGCGAACCGGGAGAAACTTCAGGCTGTCGGAAGTGGACAAGGTGGCATTTTGTCCATCGCTCCAACGATATTGAATACTTCCTACAGCATTGCTTGGCTCCACGCTTAAGGTCAAAGGCAGGGTGGCACAAACCGGATTGCTCGGCTTACTGAGCTGCTTCAGTCTAATGCAACCTTCCATTTTAATGCTGTCGCGAAGAATGAAGGAACAAAAACCAGGAACACTGATGGAGGCTTCCACCGTATATAATCCCGCATCAGGAAACTGAATGGTATCAAGTACCTGAGGACTTGTATATCGAATATTGCGGAAATAGTTATCAGGCCCGCGTAATGCAACCGAATAAGCGGCGGTTTTCTTTCCGGTGTTCAGTTGATACACCATGCGCGAGCCGGGAAGTTTGGAAACTGAAAGTTTGAAATCTGGTTTATTCATGACCCGGAAACGCAGGGTTTGTTGGGCACGTGCAGGAGTAGGGCAAAAATTATCGTCGGCCCACAGGGTGAAGAAATGGGCGTTGGGCAGGGTATCTGAGCTTTGGGTATTGTAACATACCTTCACCGTGGCTTCATTGGGTATGGTTTGAGTGGTACTTACCAATGCACCACTCAGGCTGCTGAACCATTTCAGGCGAAGCGTATCCGGCGCTGCCGCAGAACTGATTTTCTTATCGGTAACCAGGAATGTATAACATTGCTTTTCTCCGGCGCAGGCGTTCACCCCGGCAGGTACGGTAATGGTGGGGGACAGATTGCTGCCTGCACCTAAACATAAAACACCCCGCTCGTGAACACTGCTGCCAATTTTTCGCATCACCCCGCTGCTGTCGCGACGAAACTCCGTGATTTCTACACAAATAAGTGCTTGTTCGTTGTTTAAAGTGGGCTGAAAAACCATATCCCCGGTGGTTCCATCAAGAAAAAAACCACGTGGTGGATTGCTGTTTGGTGATGGTGTGCAGGGTGGTGTACCGGGGCAATAAACACTCAGCGGATTGGTTTCTGAGTATCCGGATTTATAAGTGGCAAATAAGCTTGCCGACTGACGTGGTTTGGCAAGGGTGTACACCAATGAATCCCCATCCGGATCCAGCGCATGGAAAGAAATCTGATTGGTTTGTTTTAACCATACCAACCGTGGAATATGGAAATAAGGGATGGCGCTGCTGTTTCCTTTTTTCAGGCCTTTGGTCTGACATAAATTAAGCGTGCAGGGCGCAAATATGTCCTGATCCTGCATAGAGTTTAACCCTGTTCGCATCATATCTTCAAAGCTGAATACCACATCACAACAAGCACTTTGGGTAAAGGCACTGTATGGTGTTTGGCTGAAGTCAACTACCTGGCTGAATCGTTGTATTTCGATGCCTGAAGTCCCCGATGAGCCATTGGGCGGTTGGCATACGGTGGCATTGTTGCAGTTTATCCGCTGCTCAAAAATGCTATCGCGGGTGAGTGTGATGGACGTAGAACAAGAACCCGACCGCAAACCTGCATTCACCGTAGATGCATAGGGAAGTCCGTTGCATTCCCTGTGCACATTGGCCATCAGGCGGTAACGCAGGTTGCCCAAATGCTGGTAATACACACTGACCCCAAGCGCCGGTCTTGCTGCATGTAATGTCGGAAGGAAACCCATGGAAAAGCTGCACATACAACAGAACAGCCTGATCAGGGCAACGCGTTTGCTTAGGGAAGAAGGTAATCGTAACATCATATAGGCTAAGGTTTTTTAGGTTGAATGAATGGGTTCAATGGGTGTCGTCTATTGAAAGAGTTTATTTCCGTAATAAGTGCACGGTACCTGAAAGATACAGTTTTTCACCGGTTTCAGATGTAACAGCTACGGACACGGCATATACACCGTCGGGCAGGGTTCTGTGGTTGAGATCCAGCCCCCGGAAGGGATGCCGTTCGTCGCCTTTAAATACCAGTTCGCCCCAGCGACTGAACACCTGAATCTGGTAATGCCTGAATCCCGATCCTGCGGGTTCAAAAAGATCATTGAGCTGGTCATTGCCCGGGGTGAAGGCATTGGGCAGGAATACGCGGAACAACTGTACCACGCGCAGGTTCAGGGCTGTTGTATCCCAACAACCTTCGCTGTTGAAGGCGCGCAACAAAACGCGGTAAAAACCGGTATCGCCGGCCACAAAGCGGAGGTTGAAGGCCGTGGATGAGTCGTGGCCGTTGATCTGCCACTGGTAACGCACGGCGCCGTTGCTTCGGTTTTCCAGCAGAAAAACCGGGTCTTCCACAACACGCAGGGTGCGCTCGGTGCTGAAGACCGCCTCAGGCTTTGGATAAACGGTAAGCCGGGTGGTGAGGCGGCTGCATAAGGTTTGTTCCACCGATGCGCTTAAATCCAAAGAATAAATCCCCGTTGCAGGGGTTTGGAACATCGGCTTTGGAACTTGCGTATTGCTGTTCCAGCGGTAGCTGGCCTTTTGTGTGCCCAGTTGCCAATGCAAATCAGCGGTTGCTGGCTGTAAAGGATTGTTTGAGGGCGTGGGCGACAATAATGTCAAAGGCTCATACGGACAAAGTGCGGAATCTGCCAGCAGCGGCCCTGCGAAGGGCTGCAAACGCAAAAGCTGTATGGATCGGCTTGCGGAATGTCCGCAGCGGTCGTTGAGGTTTACGGTATAGACGGAACCGTTCAGGCTGTTGTCACGGATGCGCAAGGCCACCACAGGCGGCTGGGCGTTTTGGCGGATGGTGAAGCGGTTTTGCCAGCCGCCTGTGGCGCGGAGTTGATAATCAAAATCCTGTCCTGCGCAGAGGTTCACGCTGGTATCGGCGGGCAATACGGGCGGCGCGGTAACAATCAGGCTGTGGAGAAGGCTGTCGGGGATCATGCATCCATCGCCGGCGCTGAAGAGGTAGTAGTATGCTCCGGCTGCGAGGGCTGGCATGTTCAGGAAGGTATCGCTGCTGTGGAAGCGCTGTCTTTGTGGGATGCCGGTCGGCAGTATTTGACTTTGAAACCACAGCAGGCTGTCGGAAGCAGCGGTCTGTATGCTCAATTTCCAGGGTGTGTTGGGACAAAGGGTATCGGGCAGAAGCCAGCGGGCTTGGAACTTGTCGGGGGCCAGGAGCCTGAAGGCAAGGGCAGCGGTATCAGTGCAGGCATCGCTCAGGCGCAGGCGGTAGTTGCCCGGTTTTGCAGCGGCATTGCAGGCAAAGGTTTTTCCTGTATCGGTGCGAACAAAGCCGCCATCGCGTAGCAGGAGCCATTGGGCTGTTCCCATGCCGCCGTCAGCAGTGGCGGTAAAGCGCAAAACGCCATCAGTGCAGAGTCTTTGCGTTGGTGTTGTGCCCAAAGCGGCAGCAAGCTTCGGCCTTACGTGCACCTTGAGGTAAGCGGTATCGGGCCGGCTGCAAGCATCGTCCAATACAGCCATCAGCAGGGTGTCGCGGAACAGGCGTTGGGTATCGCGGAGCGGTGAACCACCTGTGTACCAGCGCACCTGATAGCGTTTATTGCCACCTGAAGCGCTGAATCCTGGTTTCAGCGCAGTGCCGTAGCAAATGCTGGTATCCTTGCGCACGTTTAATTTGAGGGCAGGGCGCACCATGAAAGGTTTGAAGAGTGTATCGGCAGGGATGGAGCAGGCATCACCCACACTCAGGCGCAGGGTGAAGGCCGTATCCACCGGCAAAGGCAGGCTGACCATACGACCCTTTACGGAAAGCACAAAGCTATAGGCACTGCTGTCGCCGCCTTTGGCGCGGAGTACCGGCCCTTGCCACAGGCCATGGCATAGGGTATCGGGCAGGCTGGTTTGCAACTTTAAGCTGTCGCGCAGCAAGATGTTGAGGGTATCCCGAAAAACGCCGGTACATCCGGCGCGGGTAACGCTGAGGCGCAATTGCTGGCTTTTGCCTTTGGGCTTAAGCAACTGAGCGGAGCAAGTATCGCAGGCCAGTTTGCCGCCGCTGTACACATAGCGGTAGCGGTCACGCGGGTTGAAAGCGCGCAGTATGGAAAGGCTGTTGCCCACACAAAGCAGGGTATCGTTGGGCAGTTTTTGGTGCAGGTCGGAATAGACGCTGACATTGCGGTACAGGTTTTCCTCACGCAGGCCGGCAAAGCAGCCCCCACCCTTGAACAGCAGTCGTCCGCGCAGGCTAAAACTGCCGGTATCTTTGAAGGTGTATTGCACCACCGCGCCGGAATCTACCAGGATATTTTGCAGGTACCAGTACACTTTATAAGGACTGTCGAGGCCGGTTTCGGCGCTGAGGCGGGCGGGGCTGTTGCGGCAAACAAACACCCGTCCGGTATCATCAAAGCCCGACCAGCCAGCCGATGGCCGGTTGATGGCAATGCGGTTTTGCCAAACCGGAGGGACAGGGTCGAGGTTGCTTACACCACCGGCGCAAAAATCCCCATGAGAGGGAAACTGGTTCATGAAAATGGCCGATAAACCTGCTTTGTTTTTAAGGGTATAGAGGGTGGAAGATTTGCGGGTGCCGATGGTATCGTAAAAATTAGCGCCATGCCGGTAGCGCAGCCTGATTCTTTGCCCGTTTACGTTCACCGTATCGCTGTTCCAGGCATACACCAGCACGCAGTTCCCTCCGGTATTGGCAATTAAATTGGGCGGGGTGGCAAGTTGCACCTGCGCGTTTTTTTGAAAGGTGGCTGCATGAGCAATGTCTTCAACCTGGTCTTCGTAAATCCAATTCCAATTTTTGAATATGGGTTTTTCAAAATTCTGCGGCACCATATACACGGTGAAGGCATGCACTGGCTTCAAAGCCTGCACATGTATGGGTGTGATGAAGGTGTCGCAGAGAAAACTGTCTGCTTTCACCACATAGCGCTTTCCGTTGAGCCAGATTTCATTGTCCACCGGAGTTTGAATATAATAATGGCTGGTGCGGTAATACCAGCGGATGTTCACGTTGAAATTTTGTATGCGGTTCATCCGGTTGGGAACCAGCAGGTATTCATTACTCAGGTGGTTATCCGGGAGCAACTGTATTGCGAATGGTTTTCCACCTTGTCTCTGAATGCAGTCCACATACATATCGCAGTCAGGGTATTCCAGGGGCTCAAAGGTTTGAAGCATTGCGGTGTAAGCAATCAGAAAATTATACACGGCTATAGGCTTGCAACTGTCTTCGCTCTGTATGGTTACTCCACCGGCATATAC
>JBEDND010000116.1:0-14671 GCA_041170785.1 Bacteroidota bacterium
CACCTGGAATGCCACCGCGAGAACGCAGGCGCAGGGTGGTTCCGGTTTCGAAACAAAGCGCATCGGCAGCACCGTTCAGGGTCAGGGCCGGCCTGACGCGAATGCGCACCCGCGCGGTATCGTTCGGCCTGGTGCAACCATCCTTCAATATAATATACACATCGGCATCCTTGAAATAAGGACCATTGGCGTATGTATTTCCGTTCCCAACAACCTGAAGGCCATCGCTCCAACTGAATTGGCGGGTTGCGATGCGTCCGCCGCTTCCGGATGCGCGAAAATCCACCCTTCCGCCGTAACACAGCAAAGTATCGGCCGGCGGGCGAACAGAAAGTGTATCGAGCAGGCGGATCAACTGTGTCACGGAATCGCCGCCTGTGCTGCATCCGTCGCTGAGTGTGGCCGAGATTCGGTAACTGCGGTTGGCACCCAAACCGTAACGCGCCTGACCAAAATAGAAGCGCAGGGAATCTGAAACTTCCTGTCCGTTGAGTTTCCAGCGCAGCCGGTGTGCTGCATTGTTGCCCCCGGCACTTTGGGGCTGAATCATGAGGCCCTGTCCGAAGCAGAGGTCCACGGAATCGAAGCGAAGCGGATTCAGGGTATCGCTGTTGAGCGAGAGCAGCAGGTTTCGGCGCACCTTCACGCGGAATGAATCAGCGAGTACGCGGCCGAAACAGCCATCGGTGAGGTTCACCTTCACCCAGTAATCTGCATCCTGATTGCCGGCATTGGGCAAGGCGAAACGAAAGGTATCGCGGTTTCCTGCAAGGGATTGCTTCACGCGCCAGGTAAAGCTGTAATTCGCCGGCAGCCCTCCCCTGCCAAGCGCCTGCAACAAGCGCTGCTGACCATTGCAGAGGGTAAAATCCTTCGGCAACTGCAAGGCCAAAGTGTCGGGAGTAAATACGCGGAAGCTGAGCGTGTCGGGAATGCTGCATCCGTCGCGCACGATGGCCTGTAAGACAAAGCGATTCCCTGTATCGCTCGGATTGTAAAAACGTTCCGGTTCAAAGGTGAGATCCCGTTGTGTGGCGGCAGTGTTTCCGTTCACCAGCCAGAGCCAGCTTCGGGTATTGCTGCGCCCACCGGTCGCTGCAGCAGAAAATGCCAGTTGGCGGTACAGGCAGATCAGCGTATCCGCCCGGTTCTTTTGGGCAAAACGCAGGGGCGGTCTGATGAAGACACTGTCTTCCAATACAAAAACAGGTGTGGTGCAGTTGTCGTCCGATTCCAGACGGATCCTGACTTTCTCCAGCGCATTGCCCCCACTGTGCAGGGTATCTGTGCGCAGGCTGAACACAGAATCGCGATCGGCGAAATTGCCGTTAATAAACCAGCGGTAATGACGCGCGCGGCCGGGGTTGCCTCCTCCCGATTGCGAAGACCATGTTTTGATGTCACCATAGCACAGGGTATCGCTGCGGCTGAGGTTCCAGCTTCCGTTTAGTGCCTGATAAGTTTGCACATCGAACGTATGCTGCTGCAACTTTTGGGTACAGCGATCCTCCAGACTGAGCCCGATGCGGAAGTTCGCGTTGATGTTGAGGCGCAGGCTGTCGTTTTGGGAAAGCAGATTGTTGTTTCCTGTATTTACCCAACGCCAGCGCACAGAATCTCTATTCCCGCCTGCAAAACGAGCCTTAGCCTGGAATACATTGTTCAGGCACAGGGTGGTATCGGAAGGTTTTTGGGTGAAGGCAAGGGCCGAAAAGTTGCGCAACCTGATGTGCACGGTATCGGTTTTTGGGTGGCAGCCATCGCTCAGCGAGAGCACAATCAGCGTATCGCGGTCGAAGCGCAGCGATAGGGTATCGCGCAACACCCCGAGTGCACTCCTGCGCAGCAATCCGCCGCTTGCATTGCGCCATTCTGCGCGATAGCCGGATGGCAATCCTTGCTGAAAGCGGGCGGGTATGAGCACCCGGGTTTGCATGCACACGAAGGAATCGCGTGTCAATCCGCTGCGCACAATTACAGGACGGCTGCGCACGTTCACGCGGATATCGGCTGTATCGGGTTTCCCGCAACCGGATGAATCGGCAATGATGATGGTATAGGTAGTGGAAGTATCAGGCCAGACCTTAGGATTGCGTGCCAGGCGGTTATTCATCCGCACGGAGGGTGACCAGGTCCAACGGGTACCGCCGAAGGTATTCAGCTGGAAGGTATCACCCAGGCAAATCGAGGTATCTCTGCCCGGGTCGGCCTTGTCGCGGCTGTATATCAGCAGGCGCAGCGTATCGAGGCGGAAAAAGCTCTGCACTACCGGCTTGGTGGAACGGATGCGGATGCGGTACAACGGTGAGGTGGGTACCCGCAAAAGCGGAAGCCGGCCGGTGATGGTACCATTTTTATCGCTTTTCATTTGACCAAGCTCCCATTCCTTCCCTTCAAACCTTCCATTTTCATCGCTCAACTCAGCAATGAACACATTGGAAGTGTCGAATACGCCGGATTTGGTATAGGGTATTTTCAGCGAATCGCCGGCGCAATATGGGCCCGCTTTCACTTTTCCACGCACGATGTTGTAATCGGTAATTCTCGCAAGGAAGGCATTGGCTGATGCACGGCCACGAAGCATAAAAGGATCCAGAAAAACAGAAGCACCGAACAAGCCGGTATAAACCATATCGCTGCCTTGGATCGTATTGATGATGGCCGGTTCCTGGGAAGGATTGTCGATGAACCACAGCATGTTGCCGAGGCGGTCGAACTTATAGAGCACGCATCGCACCAGTGATGGAGCACGTTTGAAGAATCCACCCATGACCAGTGTATCGTTGGTATGCTGGAAACTACCATAAATAAAATCTCCGGCAACGGCCAGCTTGGTCCCAAACACAGTTCCTTCGTGGTGGTTGCTGGTGGCAAACCAACCAATGGTATCGAAAAAGCGTAGCTGAAAGATAAAATGGAACCGTCGTGTTTGACCTCTGTTCCGCCCTTGCACACGCATGGAAGTGCCGCAGAAAATCAACGAGTCACGGTTGGTGGTTCCTGAAACATAGAGGGTATTGCTGTCAACCGCCTCAATACCCGTGAACACAGCTGCATGAGCGGTGAGCATGGTGTTCAGCTTTTTGTGCAGGTTGCCGTTCGGGCGGTACCACAACAAGAAAGCCGGCGTTCCTGCGGTTCCGGTGGAGACCCCGAACAATGTTTTACCGCTCGTTCCTTTGAGGGAAAAGTACACCTGCTTGTCTTTATCAACGGCCAGGCCGCCCACGTCTGAAAAGTCGAGCGCATTGTAAAAATAATACCAAAGCAGGCGCTGGGCATTGCTGCTGAATTTCACCAAGGCAATTTGAAAGCTGCTGGTAGTAACCGGAGTAAGTGAATCCTGTATGGCCGCGCCACCGGAAAATCCGTTCAGGTAGATGCTGGCATGGATGGCATCATCCGGCCCCAGCACCATGTTGTAGGCATTGGCGGTAGTGCCTGCCGTGGCAATTTCACGCGCAGCGGTAAAACGGCCAGCCGTATCCATAAATGCCACGAAAACCCCGCGCCCGCTGGTCAGGCTAATGCTGCCAAAGTCGATGGACGAGCCGATGTACTGACCAAACAATAAGATCTGGTTCCGGGAATTGATGGCAATAGTTTTGATGATTCCGTTGGCCGATTTGGAAAATTGCTGCGACCACAAATAATTGCCTGCAGCATCGTATTTGGCGATGAAAAAGGTCGGCTGCACCCCTGAGGAGAAGTACAGCGTATCTGTAGGAAAGTACAGAGAATCTTTGAATGTGCCTGCTACGTAAATATTTCCGACCCGGTCAACAGCCTTTGCGCTGATGTAAGAAGAGCCAGCCCGCGAGGTGGACAGAGGCACCGCCCAAGAGTGAAACTGGGCCTGAAGGGCCGTGGTTACACTGAGCGTAAGAAGCAGCAGGGTGCCGCGTAACATTTAGGTGTAACAAGAAAACAGGCCGGAAGTTCAGAATATGGTCCAAAGAAAAAATTTAAAGCAGCGTTTGAATTGGCTGATGGAAGATTCCTTGCCCTGCTGCGACACTTCCCAAAAAGTACATTTCACGAAATGACCATATATACAAAAAGCGTACATTCGTTTCATGCAGGATTGGACGATTAATGCTGAAGGGAAATTATTCAAAAAGTTCAGCTTCCCAGACTTCAGCGCCTGTCTGGGCTTCATGGTGCGCGCTGGCATCATCATGGAACAGATGAACCACCACGCCGAATGGTTCAATGTGTACAACCGTCTTGAGGTATGGCTTTGTACCCACGATGCCGGGAACAGCATTACGGACAAAGACCGTCAGCTTGCAGAAAAACTAGATAAACTCTTTCTGAATATATATCCAATCTCATGAAAAAACTGCTGTTCATCTTTGGGCTTTCTTCTGCGTCAATATTACCTGCTCAGCCCAAATACTTCTACAAGAAAATGAGCGGTACCATAGGCACCAATATGGCTGTGGAGCTGGACCTGAACCGGAATGACACGATGTGCAGTGGTTCCTACAAATACCTCCGCACCGATATTCCGATACGTATTTCAGGTCGTTTCCGGTCGGGAGGAACTGTGGTTCTGGAGGAATTAGACGAACAAACATCGCGGGTTACGGCGGTGTTTAAAGGAATCTGGACAGAACCGGGTACGGTCCGCGGCACCTGGACCAGCAAGGTGAATGGCAAATCCTATCCTTTTTCGCTGAAAGAAACGCGCAATGGTTTTGCGACCGCAAGCCTCCAGCATTTGGAAGGTACGGACTGCAGCTACCGAGAAAAAGTGCTTGCTGATCCTGCGCTGCGCGCAGAGGCCGGTTATCAAGATACCAGGTGTTCTGAATTTAACATCACGGCTTTAACCATTGGCGGCGGTAATCCCCTCATCGATGCCGAGATCAACCAGGCAATTGGCCAGAATGCATTTGGCTCAGAGGCATCCGGAACCTTAAGTGGTTATTTGCTTCAATTTCGCAAACAGGCCGCAGAATATCCTTTAATACGGGAGGTTTCTTGTTCCCTTGTTCGCAATGAGAAAAACCTGATTTCCGTGCAAGTGAATGGATCGGGTTATGATGCCGGCGCCGCGCATGGATTTTACGGTTTCTCCATGATGCATTTCAACCGCAACAGCGGCCACCTCTATCAGTTATCCGACTTGATTCCTGAAGGGTATCAACCCGTATTGAACCGCATCGCTGAACGGCTGTTCCTGGAACAAAACGGGACCGATGGTTGGTTTTTTAAGCGCGGTGAATTCAGCGTGAATGAGAACTTCGACATTGCTCACGACGGCATCCGGTTTATCTATAACATCTACGAGGTTGGGCCATACTCCACCGGTATTTCTGAAGTTTTCATTCCTTATAAAGAGATATCACACCTGGTGCCTGCGGAAAGCATGTTGCGGAATTTTATGAAAATTTGATGGTGGTCATTTAACTGGAGCCGCAGTGTTGCCGGACTTATTTTTGCTGCATCATGCCTGATATAAGTATTCGTGTTATTGACCGCGAGGGGAAGGAACATCTGCTGGAAGCGCCCACAGACATGAACCTGAACTTGATGGAGGTTTGTCGCATGTACGAACTGGCGGTGGAAGGCCGCTGCGGTGGCATGGCGATGTGTGCAACTTGTCAGGTGTATGTGCTGAGCGAGCATGAACTGCCCGAGCCAGCCGATGGAGAATTGGCCATGCTGGATCAGGCGTTCTTCGTGGAAGACAATAGTCGCTTGGGCTGTCAGATTCATATCCATCCTGAGCTCGACGGGCTGCGGGTGCGGCTTGCGCCGGAAGGAAACTGAGCTGTCGTTTTGTTCAGGGATGGGCATCGTGTAAACCTATCGTGATTTGATGGGTTTGTTGTTATTTTTCGTCGTGTTTATGCATTTATATTTTTCTTTATGTCTGATACGCTTTCCAAAATTTACATCCACCTTGTCTTTTCGGTGCGTTACCGCCGGCATCTGATTCGTGCTGAATGGGAAGAGGAGCTGCACCGTTACATCACTGGAATTTTCCGCAACAAGGGGCAACAGATGCTGGCGATCAACGGCATGCCGGATCATCTGCACATCTTTTTTGTGATGCGGCCTGTGTGTGCTCTTGCCGATCTTGTTCGGGAGGTGAAGAAGGCTTCTACTGTGTTTATCAATGAACGATATTACCCTGTGACGAAATTCAGGTGGCAGGTGGGCTATGGGGCATTTTCCTACAGCAGCGCGCAGGTTGATGCGGTGATCCGCTATATCCAGAATCAAAAGGAGCATCATCAGAAAAAGTCGTTCAGGGAGGAGTTTCTGGAATTTCTGGAGTATTTTGAGGTGGCGTATTCCGAAGAGGAATTGTCGCGCTGGCTGGATGGGGCGTGATGTGGAAGATGCGACTCCTCCGGAGTCGGGGGGGCGCTACATGCGTTTAGGCTGGGACATGCGACTCCACCGGAGTCGGGGGGGCGCTACATGCGTTTAGGCTGGGACATGCGACTCCTCCGGAGTCGGGGGGGCGCTACATGCGTTTAGGCTGGAAGATGCGACTCCTCCGGAGTCGAGGTTGCGTGCCGGGTGGAATTGTGGAAGATGCGACTCCTCCGGAGTCGGGGGGTGCGCCCGCGGCTAAAATGCGCAGGTCGACGGCTTAGTTAAGGTTTATATTTGCTGTTTCTCTATGAGCATTCAAGTTCAAGGCTTATCCAAACGCTACGGAACTCAATGGGCAGTGAAAGAGCTCAGCTTTTCCACAGCCAAAGGCGACATCCTTGGTTTTCTGGGCCCCAACGGTGCCGGTAAAAGCACCACCATGAAAATCATCACTTGCTTCATCCCTCCTACTTCCGGCACGATTTCCGTTTGTGGTTACGACGTGCGCAAACAAAGCATGCAGGCACGACGTCATGTAGGATACCTCCCGGAACACAATCCGCTGTACCTCGACATGTACGTGCGCGAATACCTCGGATTCATGGGCGGCTTATGCGGACTGAAGGGCAAAACCCTGCGCCAGCGCGTTGATGCCATGATTGAAACCACCGGCCTGGAGCGCGAACAACATAAATTCATCGCCCAGCTGAGCAAAGGGTACCGCCAACGTGTGGGACTCGCGCAGGCCCTCATCCACGACCCGGATGTGTTGATCTTAGACGAACCTACCAGCGGGCTGGATCCAAACCAGGTTGTGGAAATCCGTGAGCTCATCCACAGCCTGGGCAAAGAAAAAACCGTGATGCTCAGCACCCACATCATGCAGGAAGTGGAAGCCATCTGCAACCGCGTCATCATCATCAACAAAGGCGAACTGGTTGCCGATGACCGCATCGAAAACCTCCGCTCCAAAGAACAAAATAAACATGCCGTGCGCATCCAATTTGCCACACAGGTGCCCTTAACTGTGCTTGAAGAATTAGGCAGCGACGTGCACATCACCATGCTTCAGTCACAACAATGGCGACTGGAAAGCAACGACCCGGGATTGCGACAGCGCGCCTCTCAGCTGGCATTGCGTCATAATCTGGAAGTGCTGGAACTGGTAAGCGAACAAAACAGCCTCGAATCCATCTTTCAAAAACTAACCCGCCATGTGGACCATTCTTAAAAAAGAAGTCAGAAGCTTCCTCAGCGCCCTCATCGCCTACATGGTGATGCTGGTATTCCTCATCGCCGTCGGTTTATTCCTGTGGATGCTGAAAGGATATACGGTATTCGACCTTGGCGTAGCAGGGTTGGATGTGCTGTTTCAGTTTGCACCGCTCTTGTTCATCTTCCTGGTTTCAGCCATCACCATGCGCTCCTTTGCCGAAGAAAAAAGACTGGGAACCTTGGAAACCCTGACCACGCATCCCGTGAGCGACTGGGGAATCATCCTGGGTAAATTCTTTGCAGCACTGGCACTGGTTGTCTTTGCCTTGTTGCCCACCCTGGTGTATGTGTACACCATCTGGACGCTGGGCGATCCGCGCGGAAACCTCGACACAGGCGCAACCCTGGGCAGCTATATGGGCTTGCTCCTATTGGGTGCTGCCTTCGTTTCCATGGGTTTGTTTGCCAGCGTATGGGCCGACAATCAAATCGTTGCGCTCATTGCTGGCATGGCATTATCCTTCCTTTGGTATCAACTGTTAGGCATGATTGGGGAATTGCCCAATTTGCCCTTTTTGAGCAACATGCTGGAATGGCTCACGCTTGATTTCCACTACCGCTCCATCAGCAGAGGCGTGCTTGATACCCGCGACATCGTGTACTTTGCCAGCTTCACCGGCCTGTTTCTATATTTCACCAAACTAAAATTCTCCAGCAGGAAATGGTAACGAATCATAAACTTCGCAACAAACTTCAATCCTATTCCGAATTGCTGGTGGTGGTATTTGTGGTGGTGCTGGCCAATGTGCTGGCCAACCAATACTACAAACGCTTTGACCTTACTGCGGAAAAACGATATACCCTTTCTGCCACCAGCGAAAAGCTCTGCGGTCAAATCAAGGACCGACTGTACGTGAAGGTGTATCTGGACGGGGAAATGTCCAGCAAGTTCAAGCGCTTCCGCAATGAATTGCGCGACCTCTTGTATGAATTCCGCGAAGCATCCGGACAGAAAATCGACATCGACTTCACCGATCCCCTGGAAGGGAAAGACAATAAGGAGAAAAGCAACATCCTGACCCAGATGGAGCAACGCGGACTGATTCCGGTGCGCGACTTCGACCGCGAGGGCATCGACGAAACCAGTTTCAAATTGGTTGTTCCGGGCGCTGATGTGGTTTATCAGGGCAAAGAATTCAGCGTGAATTTCTTCTTGTTCGACGTGGCCAAAGACCCCGAAACCAATGTAAATCAGGCCATTCAGGGACTGGAATACGAATTGGCCAATATGGTGCGCCGTTGCATCGCCGGCAATCCGAAGAAAATCATCATTGCCGATGGCAGCGGTGAGTTGGACGAACTGCAAACCGCCGATTTGAGTCGTGAGCTGAGTCAGTATTATCAGGTGGAACGTATGAACCTGAACGTGGCAGACCCTGAAGCGGCCCGGCCGTTCCAGCTGAACCTTACATCCAACCCCGACAGCGCCGGGCTGGTGCTGCTGGAACTGATGCAGCGTCGACTCAATGGTGCCGACGGACTCATCATCGCCAAACCCAGGCAGGATTACACCGATGCCGAACTGTATCTGATTGATCAGTTCATCATGAAGGGTGGAAAGGTGCTGTGGATGGTTGACCCTGTTTCCGCAGAAATAGATTCGCTGGAACGGAACCCGTCCTTTCTGGCATCCAACCAAAACCTGGATAACATCACCGCGCAATTGTTTGAATACGGCGTCAGCCTGAACCCGAATCTGCTCATGGATGCCACCTGCAACCGCATCCCTACGCCGCGCCGCGAGTTTTTTGATTGGTACTACTTCCCTCTGTTCACCAGCCGCAACCTGGACCACCCGATTGTGAAAAACCTGGGCGCTGTTTGGTCGCAATTCCCGGCAACCCTGCGCGCCAAAAGCAGGCCCGACATAAAAATCACAGACCTGCTGGTAAGCTCTCCGTACACCAAAACTGTAGGTGTGCCTGCAACCATCGATTATGTAAGCACATACATGCAGTCGCGCGATCCAAAGTTCAGGGAAACCATGAACAGCGGCTTGCAAAGTTGTGGTGTACTGCTGGAAGGAACCTTCCGCTCTCCTTTTGTGTTCCGCCGAAAACTCACTTCACAGGAATTCATCAAAGAAACCAACAACAGCATGATCGTGATTGCCGATGGCGACATCGCCCGAAACGGAGTAATGCTGCGCAGCGGAAATCCTTATCCTCTGGGTTACGACCGCTTCTCGCGAATCACCTTTTCCAACAAAAAGTTCCTGATGAACTGTGTGGATTACCTGCTGGATCAAAACGGACTGATTGAAATCCGCGGAAAAGAACTCAACGTAAGGCTGCTGGATCAAACCCGCATCAAAGACGAACGCGCTTATTGGAAATGGCTGAATATGCTGCTTCCCCTGTTGATGATTCTGATTTTTGGTGGCGTAAACTGGTGGATTCGCAGGTGGAAATACACAAGAACAACCAAGCGTAGCTGATGTGATGGATTTCATTTTAAGACCAAGAAGATGATTGTTGTTACAGGTGCAGCCGGATTTATCGGAAGTTGCCTATGCGGCGCATTGAACCATTTGGGATTTCAAGACCTGGTGCTGGTAGATCATTTTACCCAGCCGGAGAAAATGAAAAACCTGGATGGCAAAAACTACCGCTGTATGGTGCCACGCGACCAGTTTTTTGAGTGGATCAAAGGCAAGGAATCGGAGGTTCAGTTCATCTTCCACATGGGCGCCAGAACCAATACCGCAGAACAAAATCTGGAGTTGCTGCACGAACTGAATGTGGCCTATTCACAGCAGATATGGAGCCTGTGCTGCCGGGCGCAAATTCCCCTCATTTACGCCTCTTCTGCCGCAACGTACGGCATGGCCACAGGGGGCTTTTCCGACGAACCCGTCCTGCTCGCATCCCTGAAACCTATGAATCCTTACGGGCGCAGCAAGCAGGAGTTCGACCTCTGGGTCATGGAACAAAAAGAACAACCTTACTTCTGGGCCGGCTTTAAATTCTTCAATGTGTTTGGCCCGAATGAATACCACAAAGGCCGCATGGCCAGTGTGGTGTTTCACGCGCATCGCCAAATCAGGGAACACGGAATGATGCACCTGTTCCGTTCCCACCGCGCAGGCATTGCCGATGGCGCACAACAACGCGACTTCATTTATGTGAAAGATGTGCTTCAGGTGCTCATCCACTTCATGCAACACCGCAAAAACAGCGGATTGTACAACCTGGGCACAGGAACGGCACGCAGCTTCAAAGACTTAAGCCTGGCGGTGTTCCAAAGCCTCGACATGCCCCCGCACATTGAGTTTATCGACACTCCGGAAGATATTCGCGATACCTACCAGTATTTTACACAGGCAGATACGTCGCGCCTGCTGGCAGCCGGCTATCAAGGCGGATTTACTTCGCTGGAGACTGCCGTAGATGATTACGTGCGCCATTACCTGAATGAAGCGAAATACCTGTGAACAAAATCTCCGGTCGGATATGGCAATGGCTGCTCCTTCTTGCAGTGATGTCCTTCGGGATCGGACTGTGGCTGGACAGTTCCCGCATTTCCGGACCGGCGGCAGGCCGTAAACTCAAGGCCAATCTGGAAAGCCATTTAGGCAAACGGCTGGCCCAGATGCAGCGGTGGTATGTTTCATGGAATACAGAACCGCAGGCCATAACCCAAGCCTTTCAAAAGCTGCGGAAAGAACGTATTGCTGCCTTTGTATGGAAGCATGACAGCCTTCGGTTGTGGAATACCAACGCGCTTCCGGCCCACGAAATACTCCATACGGAAGGCAGCAGCCTGCAAAAACTTTCCAATGGTTGGTACCTTATTGTACAAGGAAAAAAGCAGCGCGACAGCAGCCGCATCACGCTGGCCTTGCCTGTGCTTTACGATTATCCGGTTCAAAATCAGGTGTTCCGAAACCAGGCAGCCAACATTCCGGGCATCCACGGTACATTCCTCATTTCGCCCGCACCTTTTGAAGGCAGCGTACCGGTAAAATTGCCGGGATTAAGCGCGTTTCACGTACAAGCAGATGACGATGGCGCCCCGGGCAAAGGCTCCTGGCTCCTGCTCCTGGGCATTGCACTGGCCCTCATCTCCGGTTATTTCCTGCTGAAGAGAACATTTCCCCAGGAACATCCACTGGTAGCCATCGTAATCCTTGTTGCCGGATTGCTGGTGCGCCAGCTGTTTGGACAAAACCTGTTGCTCGGGGCTTTCCACAATCTGGACATCTTCAGGCCCGAAGTGTATGCATCGTCGTGGTATTTTCCTTCCCTCGGCGACCTGTTGATCAATACGCTGCTGGTTCTGGGCAGCCTGAATGCCATTTACGACCTGTTCGGTAAATCTATTACCGCACCCAGAAATCGCTATGTGCGCTGGCTGGCAGCCCTGTTGATCCACGCGCTCATTTTTGCCTCAGCCAACTTCATGGTCAGCGAAATTGCCAAGCTGGTCATCGACAGCCACATCTCCTTCGACTTTAACGAAATCCACAATGTAGACGCCTATACCCTGCTGGCTTTACTCATTGTGCTGATGTTTTACCGCATCTTCAAAACATTCACCGACCTGTTTAGTCCGCTGCTGCTGCCCCTGAGTTCGGCCACTGGAAGCCTGCTGGTTTGTGCATTGTTTCAGGCGCTGCCCTGGCTCTTCTTCGGCTTCGTGCTGGATAATTCCTGGTACCTGATTACCATTTGCTATATCTATTGCGCATTCTACCTGAGTGGCTACAGTTCTTTCTGGAACACACGCCAAACAAGTTTTTTCTTCCTGAGGCTGCTGGCAGCCTGCATCAGTATCAGCCTGATTTTCAGCCATTACATCGTGCAAAAAGAACACGATACCCGCAGACTGTTGGCCAACCGAATCTTGTTGCGCACAGAACTTGGCCCCGGCGGCGCGCTGCATACCCTGGAATATCAAATCAACAACGACGCCGCCATCACCGATTACTTCACCTGTGAAGACGTAACCAAGGCGGAATTTGAAAAGCGCCTCCGGCAGATGTACTTGTCGAAGCTGCTGGAAAACTACGAAGTGGTGGTGATGGATTACGACAGTACGGGTCGTTTTTACAGAGAAGAAAATCCGTTCGACTACCAAACAGCGCTCAACCTGTTCCAAAGCGACCTGTGCCAAACGGTAAGCACCCACTTCCGCTACATCAAAGACCATAAATACAAAGGCAGTTACCTGGGCCGTTTTCCGGTGCAGGCCGGCACTAGAAAGGTTGCAGAGTTTTACGTATTGCTGCAACCCAAATCCGGATTTGGGCAGGCGAAATACGCCGACATTTTCCGCTCAGGGAACCTGTTTAACTCAGGCATGGATTATACCTACAGCTATGCCATTTATCAATCGGGTACCTTAACCAAAAGGCAAGGGGATTTTGGCTTCCCCATCAAACCAGAGGTTTATGACAGCGATGTATTCTTCCACAAAGACGGGTATTCTCATTATTACTATCGCGACGAAACCGGCGCGGTTATCCAGGTAAGCAAAACGGAAAACAGCCTCAATACCGGCATTACCATCTTCACTTTTTTGGTGGTGATTTCCCTGATCAGCGTATTTCTGCTTTACGGCTTGCTTTGGCTGCTGAAAGCCATCACCGACCTGCTGCACCCAAACCGCGCTGCACGAAGGCTCAGTCGCTGGCTGGAACAACGCTATGGCTTCCTCGATTCCAAGAACATCTTCCTGGCTTCTCGGATTCAGCTCTTTATGGTACTGGTGGTGTTCTTCAGCTTCATCATCACCTTGTACGTCACCCTGAACTACGTGCGGATGTCCAACAACCGCAGGCAGCAGGAATACCTGTGGACCCGCATCCACGACATGGCCAATGTGATCAGCAACAAAGCCAACATCCAGGCCATCTTTGGCACCTACCGACACAGCCTTCTGTACGAACTCAGCGACTATTACGGCATAGACATCAACCTGTACAATACCGCCGGAGCCCTGGTGCAAACCAGCAATGACCGCATTTTTGACGAAGGATTCACCGGAAACTTCATGCACCCTGACGCCTTCCGCAAACTTCATGAAGAAGGCAAGAGCGACCTGATTCAAAACGAAACCCTCGGAAACCTGAACTATCTGTCGGCTTATTACACCCTGTTCGACAATGATCTAAACGTTAAAGGCTACCTGAATCTGCCCTTCTTCGCAAGAGCCCGCGAGCTAAACCGCGAAATCAGCAGCTATGTGGTGGCCCTGGTGCGTTTGTTTGCCCTGGTTTTTGCGTTGTCGGCCATCCTCGCCTATTTCCTGTCGCAGCGCATCACCAGGCCGCTCAGTTTAATCCGACGTCAGATTGGCCTGGTGAAACTTGGCGCCGGCAACCAGCCCATGGAGTGGAGAAACAACGACGAAATTGGGCAGCTGGTGCAGGAATACAACAAAATGCTGGTGCAGCTGGAAGAAAGTACAGACCGTTTGGCCGACAGTGAACGACAGGGCGCCTGGCGGGAAATGGCCAAACAGGTAGCCCATGAAATCAAAAATCCACTGACACCCATGAAGCTCAGCCTGCAACACCTGCAATATGCATGGAACAAGCAGGACGAGCACCTTGACGAAAAATTCCGGAAAACCAGTGCCCTGCTGATTACCCAAATAGACGCACTGAGCAAGATGGCAGAAGAGTTCAGCTCCTTCGCCAAAATGCCGGAAGCAAGCATCCGCGAGCTGTGCCTTCAGGAGGTGTTGCAACAGGCAGTGCATCTGTTTGAACAAGAGCCGTTGTTGCATATTTCCCTCAGCATGCCCCAGCAAGCCATCCTGCTCAGGGCCGATCAAGACCAGCTGCTGCGCGTGTTTACCAACATCATCAAAAACGCATTGCAGGCCATTTCCGATGGAACCGAAGGAAGGCTGGAAATCCAGCTGCGACAGCTTGACGGGGTTGCCATTTTATCGTTCAAAGACAATGGCCGCGGCATTCCGCCGGAACTATACGACCGCATCTTCAGTCCGAACTTCAGCACAAAAAACTCCGGCATGGGACTCGGTTTGGCCATCAGCAGAAAGATCATTGAAAGCTTTGGTGGAAGCATCAGCTTCAGCAGTCGCCTGAATCAGG
>JBEDND010000117.1:0-7831 GCA_041170785.1 Bacteroidota bacterium
TGTTGCGCTTTAAGAATCCTGCAGGAACGTTCATTCAGGTGGGATTGCGCATGACCAACGCAGAAGGATGTGCCGACAGTATTTTGGAAAAGCGCCCCCTTGAGGATGTGCAGGTGCTGAACACCCAGGCGCCCAATGTGTGTTTGGGTTTGCCGGCTTCTTTGGAAGCATTCCCGGACTGGATGAACAGTTCGCCTGGAACCATGACCTGGTTTACAGGTGATGGAACGGTGCTTCAGGGAGCTGCTGCACAGAACTACCTTTATGCAAATGCGGGTGCGTATGATGCAAAATTTGTGATGCGCAGCTTGAACGGTTGTGCCGACAGCAGCATGCTGAAAATCAACATCTTTGATAAACCACGTGCATCCTTTACAGTCGCAGGGAACACGTGTTTTGGCGATACCTTGCAATTGCAGTTCACGGGTTCATGGGGAAGCGCTTCAGCCACGGGCAAAGTGTCCTGGTTTGCCAATGGCACTTCGCTGGGAGCGGGCGAACGCCTGCTGTGGAAGAATTCAGCCCTTGATCCTTTGCGCATCAGTGCGGTTGCGGTGAATGACCGTTCCTGTATCGACAGCAACTTTCAGCTCCGCAGGGTTTATGATTTACCCAAACTGCCTTTGGTGATTCCCTCGGTTTGTGTGGGTGATGAAACCCGCATGGAGGCGCGCCCGGATTGGGGCAACGGGCAGGCTGGAAGTTTGCGGTGGCGCGCCCACGACGGCGATACCGGCATTGGATTCCAATTGGTTAAACGCTATGCCAATGCCGGACTTTATCCGGTGCGTTGCACCGCGGTTTCTGCGGAAGGCTGCCTGAGCACCGCCGAAGCAAAAGCGAAGGTTGATCCCAGTCCTCGGGCTTCTTTCACCTTCACACCCGAAGTAAATGGTATTGATACGCCTTTCAGCTTCATCAATACCAGCACAGGTGCTTCGTCGTGGATCTGGAATCCGGAGCCGGGTAAATGGGAATACAGCCGTGATTTGGTGTATGCCTTTCCGGTTGGTGGATACAAACGGGTGTTGCTGATCGCTGTTAGTGATTCAGGCTGCCGGGATACAGCGGAACAGCTGCTGTTTGTGCGTGAATGGATTAAGTTTCACATCCCGACTGCATTTACGCCCAACCGCGATGGACTGAATGAGTTGTTTCGGCCCGTGGGGCTTGAAGGCAGGGTAACCCGCTATGAGTTCCGTATTTACAATCGCTGGGGTGAAAAGATATATGATGGAAATGACGCTTCTACTGGTTGGGATGGAAGTTTTGGCGGGAAGATTTGTCAGGAAGGACAGTATGTTTATCTGTTGTATTACAGAGATTATTTAGGCCAGACCGGATTTCGCAAAGGTAGTTTCCTTTTGCTTCGCTGAGTTTGCTTTGGAATGAAGTACAGCACCCGTAAAAGGGTGAATAGAAACCCCACGGCATATCCCACTCAACATTTATATGGTTTAACGGTGCGCAATCATTCGCTGTGAATGAAGCGATGCAAGCTGCGGCCCGAGGCCGAAACGATGATGGCGGTATAAACACCCGGAGCCAGCGTTTGGCGGCTGATACTCAGCGTTTGTTGCGCGCGCAATTCCGCATGAACTACTTCGCGCCCATCGGCATTGATGATGCGGAGCTGCGCCGATTCGCGGTCCGGCCATGGATTGAGGATGGAATACGCGTCACGTTCCGGCAAGAACCAGGCGGAAAGGGCCTGTGTATAATCTGCAGTGCTCCAGGTTCTGCCACACCAGGCATTCATCTGCGCCATGGCTTTCAGGATGTTCAGTCGGCCGCCCGTTGCATTTTTCCCGCTCAGCGAAGGCAGGGGATCGGCACCGTTTAAGATCATTTGGCGCAGGAATAACGACGCAGCGCCGGGATTGATTTTATAAAAGTTCAGGAAGCTGTCGCAGGCGTATGATAAGAGCATGCCAACCGTTGCAGTTACCTGTGGTGATGCACCGCTGGTGCCGGAAAACTGATCGTAGCGCCCAAAACGGGGATTGTTTTCCGCCGGTGCCACGGTGGTAAAGCTGGCCTCACCGGGCGCGGCAATGTCAATATGTTCGGTGCCAAAACCGGAAGGATAAAACACATCATTTCCGTTCACGTTATTCACTCCAATCATGAATGGACTGGGGCAGGTGGTGGGTAAATCGCCGTTGTCGTCCACGCTGATATCGTCGTTTACGGTAGCTGCAGCGGTTAAGATGCCGTAGGCACCCAGTGAATCATAAAAGGCACACCAGAGCGGCGCGTCTTCAGGTCGGCCACGGTCAATACCCCAGGAATTATTGGCGGCTACCACCATCGCACCCTTTTTGCCTTTGCTGTTGATCCAGATTTTCTTTTGGGTAAGCACGTAATCAAAGGCTTTCAATACATCAGCTTCCGAAGAACCATTTCCAACAACCTGCATCAGCTTGGCGTGCCACAGGATACCACTTACACCTTCCGAATTGTGTCCTCGGGCACCGACGATGCCATTCACGCCTGTACCGTGCCGGGCTTTGTCAAAGGCATCCACCACAATCGGATTGTCATCCACGGCATTCCAGCCCTGCGCGTCGTCGATATAGCCATTTCCATCATCATCTATCCCGTTCCAGGGAATTTCGTCTTTGTTGATCCAAATGTTGGGTATTAAATCTGGGTGTGTGGTATCGATGCCGGTGTCGATGATGGCCAATACCACCGTATCACCCTGTTTGGTGCTGCCTCCAACTTGAAAATCCCAGGCCTTGTCGGCAGCAATCAGTTTCAGGTGTTCCTGCTTGAAGAACCAGGGATCATTGCTGTTGAAGCGCAATTGTACCTGCTTGTTCCATTGTGCTGCGCTGATGCCGCGGATGGATTTAATTTGCTGCAGCAGCCGTTCAGCCTGTATGTCTACCTCGCAATAGAAATAAGGCAAGTTGCGACACAGGCGCTGTGGTTGTTCGAATTCCTTCCCCAACCGATAGGTGATGTATTCCAAATCTGCACCGGGTTCCAGGGCGAACAGGATTTTTGGATTTTGAGCCCACAACCCCAAACCACTGCACAAGGACACCAGGAACAGGAACAAGCGTTTCATAAACTCGATTTCAATGTTAAAGTTACAAAAAAAGCGGCGCCAGGCACCGCTTTTTTTGTATAGGTTTTTATTCCTGGTTATTGGACAGACTTCGCTTCTTTGGAGTCCATGAACTTCTTTGCTTCGGCATTATTGGGATCGATGGCCAGCAGTGCGGTATAGTATTTCTTGGTTTCGATCCAATTTTTCTGCTCCTTGTAATATGTAGCCAGGTAGGCATTGGCAACAATCAGGTCGTTTTTGCTTTTGTTCTGTTCTTCGGGCTTCAGGTTTTGCATCCATTCTTCGAAATATGGCTTTGCTGACCAGGTTTCCTGAAAGGTATCCAGCACAAGGTTTGATTTGGCCCGAATCAAACGACCGTAGTTATAGTCAGGAGACATGGCAATGACCTTACCCATGATGCTGTCTGACATGATGTAGTCCTTTGCATAGTAATTACTCATGGCTTGATATATAAGGTCGTTGGCACTCATTTTTTTGCCAAGCGCACTTTTCAGGGCGTAAATTCTTGCCGCATCGGTGTACTTTTTTCCTTTATAGAAGGCGGTGCTGATTTCGTCAAACCAAGCATCTTTAGCGCCTTCGGTACGCAAAGCCTCTTCACGTTCGATAGCGGCAGATGCAGAATCTCCGCTCAGGTCGAGTAAGGCTGCTTTGGTATAGCGATCGATGGCTGAAGGTTTGCGGTCGGTGGAACTCAGCATGTAGCGGTCCAGATACATCAGGCCTTTGGCGGCATCAGCGGCATTGCTGTTGCTGCGTTCAGCGATGGAATAAGCCAGAAGTCCGAAGATGTTTGGATATTCCTTTACCTGAAGTAGGTTTTCCCCTTCACTGATGGCCTGATCATATTGCTTGGCGAGGTACAGCGCGCTCACATATTTGCGGCGGGCGCTTGGGTTGTTGTTGCGCCTCAGGTATTCCTGATAATAGAACAGGGCGCTGTCAATTTTCCCGCGGGAATAGTAATAGTCGCCATATTCGCGGTACACCGGAGCATAGTTTGCATCGATGGCAATGGCGCGGTTAAAATCCTGTTGTGCCCTGTCGTAAACGCGAGCTCGGGTCCAAACTTTTCCCTGTTTGGTGATGGCTTCTACTTTATTGGGGCCTGCAAGGTCTTCAGCGGTGATGTAATTTTGAATGGCCGGGCTGGCGTCTTCGGGTTTGTTTGCCCATAAGGCATCACCCAGCAAAACGTAGCCAACTGCGTTCAGGTTGTCGTTTTCGGTGGCCAGTTTCAGCTGTTCAATGGCTTTTAAGAGGTTCTTTTTTGGGGCCATCATGTAGGCCTCGCCAATGTTGTTGCGCAGGGCGCTGGTTTTTTTCTTGGCCACAGCCAATCCCTGGTTAAATAGGTTCTCGGCATCGCCGGCATTACCTTCCCACAAGGCTTTAATACCTGCACCAATCAGGCCTTCCGGACTTTTCGGATTCAGCGTGTAGGCCTCCTGAAATGAAGCAAGGGCGGCACTTACATCGTCGGACTTGAGCGAGTTCCAGGCCAATTGGTACGCAAGTACCGGATCTGTTGGCTTCTTGGATTTCAACGACTCCAGCATCCGGGTTGCATCCTCGTATTGCTCGTTGCGGGTGTAAATAGCCGCCTGTTGCACCGACTGGGCGTTGATGGCAACGGCAGTCATGGTGAAGACTGAAGGCAGGAGGTAAAGGGAAATGTTCCTGAGTTTCATAGGTTTCAGAGCTTATCTGTGTTTTTAGTTCAATTCGTGTGCCAGTTACAGGTGTTTAGTTTAAATCCTTTGGCCAGCCTGAGTTTATTTGAATAATTCGTTCCTGGTCGCGCACCGGAACAATACCACTTTTCTTCAGTGCCAACTGTCCTTGAGCGCCGCCTGCAAAGGTAATGAAGCCGCTGCCCAGACCCTGATAATGTTGGGTATTGATCATGAAAATTCCGTAGCGCAGCGGATATTTTTTCAACTTAATGTGTGCGTAAAAGGGTTTATATGCAAGGCCCCCGGGTTCGGTTTGCACGGGAATGATTCTGATTTTCCGGAACATGGATCGTGCGGTTTCACTGGTCATGTCGCCAACCCAGTTGGCGCCAACCACGCCCACACAACCCGGATGGTTCATCACATAATTCAATACTTCACTGTTGCTGTTCAAAGCTTTCACTGCCGGCCCGGGTTGTGCGCCGGCACACAAACTGTCTGTAAAGTATCGGAAACTGGCCCCTGCAGCATGGTCAAAAACCAACTCCCTATCGGCGCGGGCACCAGTGAATAATGCCTTCAAATCATCCAACAGGATGGCTGAAGTATCCTGTTCTTGTCTTGCTGTAACCAGCGCAATGCCCGCATATCCAACAAGGGTGCTCCGCACCTGGATGCCATTTTGCTGCAGGAGCTTTTTCTCGGCGGCATTCAAATCCCTGTGCATCACACCAACCTTCAGGCTGTCGTTCAGCAGCAGTTCGAGGATTCGGTTTTGTGGAAGGAATGATGCCTTGAGTTCTGATTTGGGATAGAGGCTCTGAAAGAGGTTGATTTGGGCAACCAACGCCGGACTGTCGCTGTGTTCTACGGCAATATTCAGGGTTCCGGTAGTGGGCGTATCTGCTGCTGTCTGGCCGGAATCTTTTCCGCCACAGGCCTGAAACACCATGCAGGCCAACAAGGTATAAAGCGCATATTTACTCTGGAAGATCATGCTTGTTTGCTGCGGTTTCTTTACTATAATTTCGGTAGCGCATGTTGATCAGGAACAGGCGAAAACCCGCCCAAACCAAAAGGAACCATCCGGTGTAATTGCGCCAGGGAGCACGGGCCTGAGGCAAGAAATCAGGCAGTGTGAGCAGGCAAATGCCCATGGTGATGAATACGAAAACCATAAAAAGACCACTGATCAGACTGAATCGAAGGTGCCAGTTCACAGGCTTGGTATTGTGTTCACTTCGCATGTTGTTATGGGGCAATGGATTCTTTAATGAGTATTCATTCAATTTTAAACAACCTGAAATTTAATGGGCACCCGGCGAAAATGCCTCATGGGTATGCCGTTTTTCATAGCCGGCTCCCATTTTGGTGATTTCTTCAAAACCCTGATGGCTTCTTTGGTAAACTCAGGACAAGCTTTCGTTGCTTCTATGACTTCAAAATTGCTCAGAGAGCCATCCAATTCTACAATAAACCTCAGCAGCACATAACCGTTAATGCCTGCCGATTGACACCGGGTTGGGTATTTGAAATTTTCGGAAATGAATTTATAGAACTTTTTCATGCCTCCTCGTGGCTGAGCCTGAACGATATTGGAATCGGATTGAATCGTTTCCTGACGGTTTTGTCCGCTCATCAAACCCGGCATCAATCCATAGAAAGCAATCAACAAAAGTATTTTCAAGGGAAATTTCATATGGAATGCTGCCACAGCCTTGGTAGTCGGATTATGGATAAGCTTCAGATTTAAACAGTATTCATCATAAACAAAGCCCCCCGCCGGGTTGGGGCAGGGGACTTGAACTTCTTTACTCTTCGCCTACTTCCAACCTGATTGGAATTTTGCGGTAGGCTTTTACCGCTTTACCACCGTTTTGGGCTGGGGTCCACTTAGGAGCGGCCAACAATACCCGGATGGCTTCTTTGGTAAATTCCTCACATTCATCGGTTTTTTCGATGGCAACCACATTACTGATGCTGCCATCAACATCCACCACGAATTTAAGCATTACATAACCATTGATTCCTTCGCTTTGGCAGCGTTCGGGGTATTCAAAATGGTTCATTACATAATCGTAGAACTTGGAAAGTCCACCTTTGGGTTGTGCTTCCACCTGAACCACTTCCAGCGGGCCGGCGTCTACTTCTACGGGTTTGTCACCGGTTCCCTGCACCTGACCATCATCTTCAACACCTTCCTGAGTTTCATCGCTGATGTTTGCGTTGATGTTGGTATTCACAGGTGGTGGTTCGGGGTCGCGCGCTTCCTCGTTGATGACGGGAACCACAAACTTTTGGGTTTTCACCTTGGGTGCTTCCTGCTCTGGTGGTGGAGGAGGCGGTGGTGGTGTTGGTTCGTCTTTCAAAGGCTTCGGCGCTTCCAAGGTAACATTGGTTACCTTGAACTTCTTTTTCTTCTTCTCCGGACCATTGATGATGTCGATAATTTTCGGGGTACCTGTAACAACCAGAAATACAGCACCAGAAATCAGCATGGCCAAGATCAGCGTGTTTCGATAGGAACGGCGCAGCTGGTAAGCACCGTAGCTGCGGTTTCTGTTGGCAAAAACCAGTTCATTTCTGCTTTCGCTCAGTGGGCTGGTCCAGCTGTCAAAGAGTTTATCTGCCATAGTTGTATCCTTTAAGGGTTCGTTTTAGTTAAATCCGCCAACATCGTCTTTTCTTTTGGGTCGAGGTCGTCCACCACCACAAAGCGTCCTACTTTGGTGATGTTCAATTCGTCCACAATGTCAATGATGTTCTTGTAGGTGGCTTTGTCATCATTTTTGATCAGTACCACCAGTGCATCGGGGATGCTCTGGATTTTCACCACTTCCCTTTTAAAGGTGCTGTCAGCCATATTGGTTTTCTGAGCTTTCAGACCGAGTGCACGGATTTGTTCTACCACATCGCGGTTGCGTTCAACCAGCAATTTGCGGAGTCCATTGGCCGTGTAATCGGTGCTTTCCAGCTTTTCTGCCTTGCCCAGCGAGCCAGAGTAATAATAGAGTTTATTATTCCCTGCTGCAATGATGGTGAGGCCGTTCCGCACCTCTGATGGTTTCTCATC
>JBEDND010000118.1:0-9724 GCA_041170785.1 Bacteroidota bacterium
CTTGCGTAGGCATGATCATCGGTGTGGGGAGTTTGCTGAAAAGTGAACTGGCACCCATGGAAGACCGTGGCTGGATGCGCATGAGCATCACCGCCCCGGAAGGCGCTACGTTTGAATATACCGATGCCTTCCTCCAACAACTCAGCAATTTCATCGACGATTCTATTCCCGAAAAACGCCTCGCACTGGTAGTTACTGCACCTTCTTTCTCGGGTTCGGGTGCTGCCAACACCGGATTTGTGCGCCTGATGCTGAAAGACGCTTCCGACCGAAAGCGCAGCCAAAGCCAAATCGCGCAGTACATCACCAAAAAGGCTGCCGCCTATCCTGATGCCCGTGTGTTTGTGATTGAACAGCAAACCATTTCTACCGGAGGTTTCGGTGGCTTGCCTGTGCAGTTTGTGATTCAGGCACCCAATTTTGAAGCACTGAAGCAGAAGCTCCCTCAGTTTATGGAGGAAGCCAGAAAGGATAAAACCTTCCAGGTGGTTGATGTAAACCTGAAATTCAACAAGCCGGAACTGATGGTCACCATTGACCGCGAAAAGGCTTCTGCACTTGGGGTGCAAACCTCAGATATTGCGCAAACGCTGCAGCTGGCTTTTGGAGCGCCACGCATGGGTTATTTCCCCATGAACAACAAACAGTACCAAATCATCGGGCAGTTTGACCGCGCGGGAAGAAACAGTCCTTCCGACCTCACAGGTATCTACGTGCGCAGCAACAGCGGCCGCATGATCCGTTTGGGCGATGTTGTTCAGGTGGAAGAACAAAGCAATCCGCCGCAACTGTACCATTACAACCGCTATATGTCGGCCACCGTTTCGGCATCTGTAGTGCCGGGTAAAACCATCGCCGATGGCATTAAAGCCATGAAAAGCATCGCTGCAAAGAACCTCGGTGAAGGGTTCAGCACCGAACTCACAGGTGCCAGCCGCGATTTTGCGGAAAGTTCGGGCAATCTGTTGCTCGCGTTTGTGTTGGCGCTGCTGCTGGTGTACCTCATTTTGGCGGCCCAGTTTGAAAGCTTCAGCGATCCGTTCATCATCATGCTCACCGTACCGCTGGCTATGGCCGGAGGAGTGCTCGCGCTCTGGTATTTTAACCAAACGCTCAACATCTTCAGTCAGATTGGCGCCATCATGCTCGTAGGACTGGTAACCAAAAACGGAATCCTCATTGTAGAATTTGCCAACCAACGCAGGGCCCGTGGCGAAGACAAACTCCACGCGATCACACGTGCTTCGGTGCTTCGACTGCGTCCCATCCTGATGACCAGCCTCGCAACGGTGCTCGGTGCGCTTCCCATTGCAGCTTCTCTGGGCGCCGCCTCAGAAAGCAGGCAAGGTATGGGCATTGTGGTTATTGGCGGCTTGCTCTTCTCCCTGGTGCTTACCCTGTATGTTGTGCCGGCGGCCTATTCCTTGCTGGCCAGAAAACATGTTTCTGAAGAACTTAACCCTGTTTCCGATGATGAAGATTAAGCTTTTGATGCTGTTGTGTCTGTTTCCTTTAGCAGTCGGTGCCCAAATACTGAGCCTCGACCAGGCGCTGGATACAGCCTGGAAACGCAGCCTGGGTTTGGTTATGGCGCGAAATGATGCGGCCATCGTGGCCCTGCAAAACACGGCAGGCAATGCCGGAATGCTGCCGGTAGTGGGTCTGAACGGTGGCATTTCGTTCTCGAACAACAATATTGAACAGCGTTTTTCCAACGGAACGGAAATCAGCCGCAACGGCGTAGGTGCCACCAACAACAACGCGGCATTGAATGTAAGCTGGGTACTGTTTGACGGCATGCGCATGTTTGCAGAACGCAGTCGCCTGCAGTCGCTGCAGGAACTGGGGGTACAGGGCGTACTTCAGGAAGCGCTGCGCATAGCGCTCAATGTGCGTCTTTCCTATCATGCCCTGGCACGCGAACAGCGCCTGTACAGGTATTATCAAAGTTTACAGGAACAGGCAAAGCGCATCGCCTCTTTGGCTGTGTTGCGTGCGCAAACGGGGATGGGCAGTGCCTTGAACCAACTACAGGCCGAAAGTATGCATGAATTGTGGTTGGGCCGACTGCGTGAGCAGGAAGGCCGCATCCGCGAAGCACGCGCGCAGTTGGCTTTTGCCATGACCGTAGATGCCGCGCAGGTGCAAACGGTTGCTGATGCCGATACGAGTTCCGCACTGCCCGGACTTGAAGTATGGATGGAAGGTCTGCGCCGGCATCCGGATCTGCAGGCCGCCCAGATTCAGGAACGCATTGCCCTCGCCATGCAGCAATCTGTGCAGGCGCAACGCTTGCCACAGTTGCGGGCCAACAGTGCTTATGCATACAATGCCAGCAACAACAAGGGCGGATTCTTTCTGCTGAACCAGAGCAATGGCATCAATGGAGGTTTGACGCTGAGTTGGAACTTGTACAACGGCGGACAGGTGCGCCGCGAAATGGAAGTGGCAGCACTCAATCAGAAACAGGCTGCATTGATGCGCCAGGAGCGCCTGCGCACGCTGGAATCAGAAATCACACGCGCCTACATTCGCTGCAGAACAGCTCATGAGTTCTACCAGCAGGCGTCACTGGCACTTGAAAAAGCTTCCCGCGCAGCGGCATTGGTGCAGCAGCGTTTTGAAACGGGCGAGGCCGTTTTGCCGGAACTGAATGAAGCCCGCAGAAACGAAGAAGACATCCGGCTGGCGGCAGAAGATGCACTGTTTCGTCAGCGGGTGGCAGAAAGTGAACTGATGGCCCTTTCCGGGAAGCTGGATGGGTTCATGCCTTAAGCTTCACCTAGTTCATCCATGGCTTCCTTCAAGGCTTCTAGATAGCCGCGCCCAAATTTCAGGTCGGGTTCCATGTAGTTGCCCTCCGCCCATTCATTCCAGGAACGCAGAAACACCAGACGGCTGTTTTCGGGTTTTTCCATCACCAGCTTCAGCACCTGCTGCACATGTTTCTTGAACGGCGCCGGACTGGAATGGGTAAAGATGTGCCCGCCACGCCCGGAACGCGGAGAATGATCCCAGTTGGGGAAGATGCTCGGATAACAATCAGCCCGTTTGTCTTCCGGCCCTACGAAGTATTTGTAGTATTTCCGGTAATCAACCACGCGGCCGCGTTTCAGGTACAGCCTGCTGAATTTCGTGAGCATGCGTTCCAGCAGGGAATACTCATGTTTCATAAAGTGAAACAGGCGCACCACATTCACGGCATCGAAACCCAGTTCCAACAGGCGGTCTATGTCTTGCTCGTCGTGGCAGTTGGCTACAAAGTGGATGCCTTTCAACCCGTGTTCCAGCGCAAGCTGCTGCCAAAAGCGGATGAAATAGGCCACGTCAAAATCCTTGGTTCCATGCACGAAGAAGATGGGTTTATCGTCCACACGCAGGTAACGCGAATCACGAAAAGCCTTCAGCACATACAGGAAATGCTGCCGGTAATCTTCATCGCCCGGATATTCCTGTTTGATGAGTAGCTTGTTGGTGCCGCCCTTCTTAAACTGTTTATCTTCCCAGCTGTGGTTGGCCCAGCCCAGGCAGAAGGGGAAATCAGGTTCGCCGCTTTCCAGTACTTCATGAAAAGGCCGTTCGAGCAGCCGTTTTCCATTGCCAAACCAATAATGCCAATAGCAAAAACCTTCCACACCATAGGCTTTGGCCATTGCTGCCTGAGCAGCCCTGCTTTCAGGAAGTCGGAGGTCGTAATAGCCCAGGTCGGCAGGCACACGTGGCTGGTAATGACCGCGAAACAGCGGTTTGGCCTTGCCCACGTTGGTCCATTCCGTAAAACCTTTGCCCCACCATGCGTCATTCTCCGGAATCGGGTGAAACTGAGGCAGGTAGAAGGCGATGATGCGTGGCTTCTGCGCGGTCATGGGGTTTCAGCTAAACAGTGTCTTTTTAAGTTGGATGACATCTTCCACGCTGCGGATGGGCGCGTAGATGACTTCAAGATTGGCGCGGATCTGTGCGTCGCTCAGCGTGTTCAGGTCGATGCCCATCAGGGCTTCAATCACTTCCGGACTGTGGCGCATTTTAATGATGCGCGCCGGATTGCCGCCAACAATGGCGTACGGGGGAACATCTTTCGTAACGATGGCACCGGCAGCCACAATGGCGCCTTTGCCAATGTGCACACCGGACATGATCAGGGCGTTGGTGCCCAGCCATACTTCATCGTCGATGATGATGGGTCCGCGCACCAGCGCATCGCGGGTAGAACGCTCCACCAGCCTGGAGTAAAAAGGGAAGGTGGTATAGGTTTCCAGCTGGTGGTTCACACCCATGAGGAATTGTACACCCGGCGCTATGGAAACGAAGTTGCCGATGTGCAGCTGTTCACCTTCCTGAACAAACAAACTCTGCACGTTTAACATGCCGTAGGTGCCGCGTCCTACATGTACATTTTCCATGGGAAACATGCGCTCGCCGGGCACGGTATCGTTGTGCGGATTGCGTTGGCGCCACGTCTTGTTGAAGCGGTTGCGGTCGGCTTGCCGCAGCAGTGTTCTGATTCCCGGAATCCTGGATGCGAGGCTGCGGATCATGGCTTTTTCTCCGCCCTGATGATGGCGGTACTGAGGCGTTTTCCCCAGTAAATATAGCCGGGGTTGAAGCTGGTGCTGAATCCTGCTTCGCGGAAGATGTTTCCAATCACCTGCGGATCATCCGGACGGTGATACACCGTTACCGAAGCGCGCATGCTGATGTTCTTGTGCAGTAATGATGTTGCGCCTGCAAGGGCACTGCGTTCCCAGCCTTCAATATCCATTTTCAGGAACAGCGGCGATGGTGTCGCATCGGCAAAAAGGGTGTCGAGTTTGATAAACTGTGCATCGTCGTGGTCGCCAACATAGCGGTGAACGATTTCCACTTTGTGTTTCCAGGGCGCAAAGGTTGCCTGCAAGGGCGCCAGCCAATACGGTTCGTATTCGAACAGATACACCTTGTCCACGAGCTCAATCACATCCAGACTGAAAATGCCTTCAGCAGCGCCAACATCCAGCAAGGTATAACCTTTCATAGATGCATAATCGGCCACGTATCTGTGGGCTGCGGCGTCATCCTGTTCGGTTATCAGGCTGCGGTACAAACGCGCCACCTGTTCGGGTTTCATGTTGGCAGGGAAGTACAGTTTTCTGCCGTTGTGCATCACCCAGGGCAATCCCAGGTTTTCATCCCATTCAACCGGAACATCCTGTTTCTTGTATTTCAGCGCATAGGCTCCGGGATACGACGTGATGCCATGAATGCCGATGAAGGCCAGGGCCTGCTGGCGCTCGTTCAGGGTGCGAAACAGTCCGGTAAACGCCTGGAATAAACCCTGAAGGCGCACCTTGGAATGGCGCAGGCTGTGGAGCATTTTGCCCAGAAAGGCTTCGTAAAGGCGCTTCCTGAACGCAGCAGGGAGCAATGTTCTGTACAGACGGGCAATCATGGATGCAAATTGCGGAACAGCATTCCGCTACCGCGAATATACATTTGGTTTCAGCTGCTGAACTGCGATTGGATGCGGCCCTGTATCTTTTTCCAATAAGCGAAGAAAGAAGGATGGAAGCCCTGCACTTCGGGAACCATCCAGTCGCGGGGATGGATGGTGCCCTGATAATGTGCGGTGAGCGGATGTTCCTTGTAGTGCAGTTCCGCACCTTTGGCCGCAGCTTTCAGGGCTTGAAATGAACCGCAAAACACCTGTACCTCGGGTAGGTTTACAGTCAGCTGCAACAGGAATTGCATGCAGCGTTCACCGATGGGGCAGGCTTCAAAAACTTCCGGTTCGAGCAGCAGCACCCGGTTGGCCTTCACGCCGGAAAGCCAGCTCGGATCCATGTTGTAATAGTCATACAGGAGCACCGGTAATTCCGGGTTGATGTTCAGTTCCGGCAGCTGCGCGGGAAGTACGGTTTTTCCCTGAAAAGGCATGCATTCCTGAAGGGATGGTGGAATTTCTTTCGGCGGAAGCTGTTCGTAGGACAGGTCCAGGAAGGTTCCGCGCTGTTTGCTGCCCGTATAGTTGTTGATGTTTTCCTGGTTGGCGATGTAGATTTTGTTGCTGAAGGTTCCGGCCACCCATTGCCAGCTGAGGCTGTTGCTGGCCCAGTCGCCGTCCAGCAGATGGTAATACATCCAGCGGGCGGGCTGCAGCCAGTGTGCCTGAGCTGCATGGCAGGCCAGTGCTGCGGTGTACATGCGACAGTGGTTGTGCATGTAACCCGTGCTGTACAATTCCCGGATGGCAGCATCGATGGCTTCAATGCCGGTGGAAGCCCTGTCCAGGCTGGCCGGAAACAGGTTCGTGTACACCCGTTGCTGTGACCTGCGGATGTCGGAGCTGATGTTGGGTCCGAGCACCTGCCACACGCGCTGGTAGTAATCGCGCCAGGCCAGTTCCTGCAACAGTTTTTCGCATGCAGCATAAGTATAGCCGGCTTCCGCCAGGTATTGCATCACCATGCGTGTGCTGATGACCCCGCGGGAGAGGTATGGCGAAAGGCGTGTAACGGCGCCGTTGGTGAAGTTTCGTGTGCGGGCGTACTGCTGCGGTTGGATCCCGGACAGCAGTTGAAGAATGTCTGGATAATGTGCGGGAAATGAATGCATGCTGCCAGTTGAAAACAAACTGGAGCCTACTTGGTTGCCGCAAGGACGGCAAATTTCTGTCAGCGCACCAGCGTAACATCTCCGCTGAAAGCGGTGATTTCGTTTTCAGGGTTGTTGAAGGTACACCGATATACGTAGGCTCCCTGCGGACAAACCTTGCCTCCGGCGGTACCATCCCAAAGTTTCTTGGGGTCGCGCGACTGGAACACGATTTCACCCCACAAGTTGTAAATGATCAGGTGGTAGTTGGTTATGGCGTTTTGCAGGGCCGACGGCGTGTACAGGCCAAACAGGTCGTTCATGCCTGCGCTGGATCCCGGCGTGAATACATTCGGGAACCAATACAAGGGCTTGGAACGCGCAATCAGGCTGGCTGTGGCGGTATCGTCGCAGCCGTAAGGCGTATTGGCAACCAGTGTAACCGTGTATTTGCCGTACATATCGTAGGCGTGCGTGGGCGATGCAACGTTGTCGAAGAACAGGTCTCCGAAATCCCAGTACCAAGAACTATCGTATTGCGACAGATTGCGGAATTGGATGGGTTCCAGCATGCGCGGCTCTTCCGGTGTATAGTCGAATTTGGCTATGGCACGCGGGTAAACCGTAAGCGGCTTCACCACGGTATCGCCGCAGCCGTAGCTGTTTTGTACGGACATTGATACCTGATAGGAGCCGTGTTTCGCATAGCTTACGGTTTCGTCGGGATTGGTAGAGAAGCGTTTGTTGCCGAAGTCCCATTTGTAGGAGGTGATGCTTCCGCCGCCTGCGGCTGAACCATTTTTAAAACTGATGGGCGTGTACTGACAATCGTTGTCGAAGCTAACTTGCGCGTAAGGCTTGGGCGCGATAAACAAAGTTCTTTCGGCGGTGTCTTTGCAGCCATTGCTGTTGTACACAATCAGACGAACCGTGGGAATGCCTACGCCGCCGTAGAAATACGAAGCCTGTTTGGCGTTCACATGGGGTCCACCCATGCCGAAATCCCAATATGTTCCGGTAATGAACCCTGCGCCTGGCCAGCTTTGTGATTCGAACTTCACCTCGGCATTTTCGCAGGTGTCGCGCACCAGCATCTTGGCGGTAGGCTTCGGAATGATGACCAGGTTTTTATAAGCGGTATCCTGGCAACCACTTTCCGAGCGAATGATCAGGCGTGCCGTATAAACCCCTGAAGGTGAATAATAGGAAACCGGATGTTGCACACTGCCCAGTCTTCCGTTGCCGAAGTTCCATTGCCAAGAAGCTACTTTATCTGTGGCACCAATGCCAGACTGGTCTTTGAACTGAATACTGTCTGATTCACAGGTTCCGGTAATGGAGAAGGCCGCTTTGGGATAGGGCGTGGTATCGCTGATGGTCCAGTTTCCGCTGAATCCGGTTCCCGCGCGATACACCACCTGGTTGTTTGTGGTATTCACCGTTCCTTTGGGCGGATAGTTCCAGCTGTTGGTGGCAGGCATCCATTTCACTGCGCCCACACTCGATTCCGTTATGGTATTGTTGCTGGCGGTCAGTTCTGCCGCGGTGTAGGTAAAGGAAAGCGTGGCATCCGGTTTTGTGGTGTAGCCAGCATCTTCCACCACCCAGAAACGGTCAATCAGTCGTTGGCTGTTTTCGCCCTGACATTCATTTTCAGAATGAAACACACCGGTGGGCAAGGGCCGGTTGTTCGGTACAGGAACATTGGCCGTAGGGTAGGTGCATACCCTGAAGAAGCCGGAGTCTGCTGCGGTTTGCACGCCCAGGCTGTTGCAGGTAAACACGAAAGGAACCCGTGTGCCCGTGCGTGTTACAAAAGGAACGGTAAACACAGGCCCGCCAACGCCGTCGCGGATGTTCCACTGCACCTTGCTGTAACCGGAACCGGGAGGGTTTTCGGAGATGATACCACCGGCACCGGTAAACATGATGGCCGTTGGGTTTCTGTTGTTGATGATCAGCGTATTTCCCTGCAAGTCAAGGGTGTTTCCGAACAGGCGCAGCATCCCGGAGCCGCCCTTGTTGTATCCGCCGCCAACCAGCGTGTTCTGGGTGAGTCTTTTGGCACCAAAACCAAGCAGCGACAAGTCGGGGAAAGCGGTCATGTTGCTTCCGCCAATGTTCTGGTTGATTCCCCACAGTTCTACGCGGCCATTATTGTTGGTGAATACAGGTGTGCTTCCGTTGTTGTTCCAATCGCCATAAACCCTAAATCGGGCGTTTACCGACAAGGTGATTCTGGCATCGCCTCTGGCGGTATAATCGCCCTGGCCCTGCGCCACAATCAAGAATGCGCCATCGGTAACCACAATGTGGGCACCAGACTGCACCAGACCCTGCGCAAAGGCCTGCGAACCCAGAACTGCGAATAGCATCCAGAAATAACGCACGGTGTTATTTATTAGCAGCCTTTTGAAGCTCTTCCAGAAGTTTCCGGTTGAGTTCCAGCAATTCCTGTTGTTGTTTTTTCAGCGCCTCAATTTGTGCCTGTTGTTCCTGGATGGCCTTCACCATAGGAACCACAAACTCTGCATAGCGCAAGCCGTAGTCATCTTGTTCGTTTTTGGGTGCATCAATCCCGCTGAAGTTGAAGCCGAGTTCTTTGGCAACCTGTTCTACTTCCTGGGCGATAAACCCGGTGCGGCGTATGCCTTCACCCTCATATTTTTCTTTCCAGAACACGGAGTCGTGCAGGTTGTGGGTTTGATTGAATTTGCGGATGTCCAGGAAGTAGCTCACCGGACGAAGCTTCATGATGAATGGCAGACCCTGAATGTCTTCCTGAATTTGGGTCTTGTACCGGCCGTCGCTCAGGTTGGTCCAACCAACTACGCCACCTATGGAAGTAACCGCTCCGTTTCCAACACGGATCTGATTGCTCGCAGTGGTGGTGGCACTGTTGCCTATGGCAGTCGTATTGTTGAAAATACCATTGTTTGGTCCTGATAAATAACCCAGCGAAGAGTTGTAGTATCCGGTGGTGGTTCTGTAACCTGCATAATATCCAACACCGCTGTTGTAGTATCCTGTAGAATTGTAGTAAGCGGCGGCATACCCTATGAATGAATTGCCGTAACCGTTTGAATTGCTGGGCATACAATAAGATCCGTACGCAGCATTATAATTTCCGTAGGTGTTGGCTCCAAGTGTGTAA
>JBEDND010000119.1:0-12515 GCA_041170785.1 Bacteroidota bacterium
ATCCGGGCTCTTCGTACCAGTACGTGTCGGGTTGTAAGTTGGCATCGGCCTATGGCATCATGGGCGGATTTTACATCTTTGAAAACAAGGAACAGGCGACGTGTTTCGAAGTGAAAATCCCAGACTTCAGATTGGAAGTTCCGTTTTTACTGAACTGAATCATAGGAACCACCGCCCTGTGTTTTGCCGTTGATGGCCACCACGTCGGTGTTTGAAATGGTATATCTGTATTCGTAGCAGTAATACACCTGTTTGTCAGCAACAATACTTTCAATACGGGTATGGTAGGCAAAATCAAATCCATTGGCCTGCAGTTCACCGCGTTCAATAGAGGTCTGTCCCTCCCGGTACAGGCGATCCAAAATCCGTCGGTTGCGTCTCAAGATGTTGTTTACATTCCGCACGTAGTTATTGGCATCGCAGTTCTGCCGGTTGTGAAACTGATTGCGGCAGCCATCATCACAAAACAATTTATCAGAACGGCCGTGAAAGGAGCGGCCACATTCCTTGCAAAGGCGTTTGAAAACAGGTTCCATAAAAAGTACATCATAAAAAAAGGAGAAATGAAAAAATGAACGATGCACAATAATAACAAAGCCCTTCAGATTTCCAAAGGGCTTTGTTTGAGGTTTGATGGCGTGGCCCGGCTTAACCGCCAATTCCGTTGATGGCCGGGCGCGAAGGTGTTGTACGCTGCTCTGCAGGTGGGTTGTTCCCGGGTTGCGCAGGGCGATTTTGCTCCTGAGTGTTGCTTCCCGCCGGGCGTGTTTGATTTCCGGCAGGAGCCGGATTAGCCGCAGGCTGACGCACGGTTGAGGCAGGTTGTGCCGGGCGTGATTGGTTGTTGGCAGGAGCCGGATTGGCCGCAGGCTGACGCACGGTTGAGGCGGGTTGTGCCGGTGTATTTGTGCTGCTGCTGCGTGCAGCTTCTGTGCCAACCCTTCTCAGAAATTCAGCAGCCTGGCCCATCCGCTGACCTGAGGGTGACTGTGGCCTTTGCATGCCCTGTCCGTTGCCTCCTCCATTCTGGCTTCCCTGACAAGCTTCTAATTGGGTTTCAAGTGTCGAAATCCGCGCCTTCAGCGCATTCACCTGTGATTCTAATTCACGAGCCTTGTCGCGGTTGTTGTTGTTCTGTATCCGCAGGGCATCATATTCCTGCTTCAACAATGACAATTGCTCTTGCGCATTGTTGTTGTCCGCTGCCTTAATCTTGGCCTCCAACTCGCTGTTGGCTTGTTTCAAACGGGAATTTTCGCCCTCCAGTTGGGAAGCCCTGGTGCTGAGTTCCGAATTCTTTTGTTTCAGTTGTGCAATTTCCGCTTCCAACTTTGAAGCCGCTTCACCGTCGCAATTCTTCAACTTGTTTTCCAGATCGGCAATCTGTGTTTTCAGTTTACTGTTCTCGGCCATCGCAAATTGATATTCTGCCTTGATGGCTTTGTTTTGATTTTCCAACTCGGCATTCTTCTGCTTCAATGCAGCCAGCTGGTCGGTGCAATCCTGGGATGCGGCAACCTTTTGCTCCAGTTCAGTAACTTTAGCCTTCAGGGTGCTGTTTTCTGATTTCAACTTGTTGATTTCCGCGGTGAGCGTAGAGGAAGCGTCGCTGGATTTGCACTTCTGAAGCTCGGCTTCAAGGACGGCAATTTTGTTCACCTGGTCGCTGTTGTCCTTCTTCAGCTTGTTGATTTCCGCGGTGAGCGTAGATGCAGCGTCGCTGGATTTGCACTTCTGCAGCTCGGCTTCGAGGACGGCAATTTTGTTCACCTGGTCGCTGTTGTCTTTTTTAAGCTTGTTGATTTCAGCAGTAAGTGTAGAAGAAGCGTCGGTGGATTTGCACTTCTGCAGTTCGGCTTCGAGGGCCGCGATTTTGTTCACCTGGTCGCTGTTGTCCTTTTTCAGCTTATTGATTTCCGCGGCAAGCGTGGAAGAAACACCTTTCTCTTTGGCAAGTTCAGCTTCAAGCACTGCTACGCGGCTTTTACAGTCGTCACTTTCCTTCTTCAGACGGTTGACTTCGGCGGTAATGGCAGATGACGCACCTTCGTTTTTACACTTCTGCAATTCGGCTTCAAGAATGCTGAGTTTGTTCTGCTGGTCCGCCAGTTGTTTTTTCAGACTGTTCACTTCAGCCGTAATTGTTGCATTCGCTGCTTTTTCTTTACTGAGTGCATCTTCCAACTGTGCATTTCTGGCACGCAGCAGGTCGTTGTCTGATTTCAGTTTGTTGATATCAGCGGTAATGGTGCTGCTGCCACCGCCTCCGGCTTTGCACTGGGCCAGTTCACCTTCCAGCGTGCTTACACGTGCTTTGAGTGTGGCAATTTCATTTTTCAAGTTGTCATTTGCGGTTCTTGTTTTCACTACTTCTGCAGAAATACTGCTTTCGGCTTTGCATTGCGCCAGCTGACTTTCCAGGCTGGAAACCTTACCTTTCAGGGTGTTTACCTCGGCGGTCAGTACGGAATTGTTTTCGCCGCATTTGGTAAGGTCTAGTTGCAGTTTGGCATTGACGGTCTTCAGGTTGTCATTTTCGGTTTTGAGGCGGTTTACTTCAGCATTCACGGTGCTTCCTGTGCCGGTTTTACATTGATTCAGTTGGCTGTTCAGGCTTATTTTATCCTGATTCAGTGCATTCACCTGGGCCTGCAAACGAGCGCTGCGGTCTTGTTCCTGCTGCAGTTTGCCGCTCACGATGGCCAATTCTTCACAGCAATTTCCGGTATTTTTGGGCTGTTGGTTTTCTTTGGCGATGACGGCGGCCTCACGGCGTTTCAATTCTTCTTCCTTCTTCAGCAACTCCTGTTCTTTCCTTTTGACCTCGGCACTGATGGTGCTGTTGTTTTTGGTTATGTAAACGGTGTCGCGTTTGATTATTTCAATGCTCACCGTGTCGCGAATGATGATGCTGTCCTTTTGGTTGATGATTACTGAATCAACGGTATTCTCGGTGGAATCTACGACGGTTGTAACTGAATCGGTAATGGGCGTAACCAGATCATTTCTCATGTTTACCCACCAGGGGCAAGGGTTAATTTTGAAGCGGAAGCCTCCGTACAGGGAAGCGCCTGTCATCTTGCCGCCGGTACTCATTTGGGCAAGGCCAAGGAGATTGTCGGTCCCCAAAAGGAATGGCCCGAGTCTTCCGTATAGCCCCAAGGCAAAGCGCTGGTAATTCGCGGTTAAGGAAAGGGGCATGCCCAGTTCTACATCTTCGCCTTCGTATCTGGGAATCACAGATACCTGCGACATACTGCGCAAACCGGCACCGCTTTTTCCGCGCAGGTTTTGGTTGAGGTTGGCTCCAAGATACCATCCCGCGCCCATGTGGTAATCGAATTGCACATTCAGGGCCGCGGGTGTAAAGGTGGCAAATGCATCCGATTTGGTGATGCCATTGCCCAAACGGTCGGTAAATCCGGTGTCGAGTTGCTCAAAACTTGAAGCCCCGAAGGGATTATAGCTGTTTACCAGATTTCGGTTTACACGCCAATATTGCTGGTTCACTTCTGCGCTGCGCGTGCTGCCGTTGAAGTAGGCAATCATGCCCACGTCGCGAAGTGAGGCGCCAAGCCTCAGTCGGTAGTTGCGGTCATTTTCGTACCAGCAATCTGTTCTGTGCCGTGTGCGCAGGCTGGCTTTTTGGGGACGGTATTCATAAACAAATCCATAATCAAACCCGAAACCCACGCCATTGACTTCACTGAACCAAATTCCCAAGGGGTTATTCAAAGCATCCAGAACGGCTTGCGTTCCGGAGTGTGCGGTGCGGAAGGAAGCCTGGTCGATGAAGAGGCTGTCGCGACCTTCAAACCGGTAATTCAGGTTGGTGCCTCCTGCGTAGGCCGCACCGAATCCCAGCAAAAACCTTCCCGTGAATCCACGTTTCCAGAGGTGTTCTGTTTTGCGGCCACGGGTGCTTCCAAAGGTGAAGTTGAATTCCTGATAGTTGTCGGTATTGATGGAAAAGGCACCGTTCTGATAATTGGTGTTTTTACTTAATCCATTGCCTGGGAAGCGCCCCGGGGCCGTTTGGATCCCGAGCCGGCCAATCTGAGCCAGCGGTTCCTGGATGCCGGTGATGCTGATGCCTTGCACGGTGCGTGTGCTGAAGCCAAAGGCATGCGAGTTATTCACCCGAAAGGCAAAAGACAAACCCTGATTCGTGCTGATGTAGTTGAAGAATTTCTCGTTTTGATTGCCAAATGGTTCCAGCCAGTTGTTGTTCCAGGCTACCCGACCAAACCTGTTTTGCTGATTTGTAGGAATGTTGCCGGCGGTCCACTTCCACAAGCTGAATGGTGCCGCGTAGCGCAAGTGGTTGTTGTTGAATTCCGCACCGTAGCTCCACCAGTGGATGTACAAACGGTTTCTATCCGGATAAACCTGCGCCGGATTTTGGATCATGGCCTGCGTGGTGTTGTAGTTTCCTTGAACGTTTCCAAGGAATTGCTGTCCGAACAGCTTTGGGCTACCCATCATCACGACGGTCAGCAAAACGGGGGTAATAAGTTTTTTCATACAAGCTCTTTAGGTTTGTCTATAAAAGTGAACACGTTTGGCTGCCAGAAGACGTTTGAAAGGATTATGGGCATACTTCTGAGTATTGCTTATTGCCTTAAACCCCTGTAAACACTGCATTACACGTGTATTCTCCTTTAGTAAGGCAAATCCTGTGCCTTGATTTTTATTAAGCAGCCGCAAATTATTCAATTCTGTTTTCAATAGGAAAGAAAGGCCGAACAAAATCAACCCTGTGGTGTTTTTTAGGTATGTCTATTCAGCTCACGGTTGGCGATACAGCGCCAAATTTCACCCTGTTCAACAGCGATAAGAAAGAAGTTCGTCTGTCGGATTTCAAAGGTAAGAACCTGATCATCCTCTTCTATCCCCAGGCGTTTACCGGTGTTTGTACCACAGAGTTATGCGCCATGCGCGACGGGCTTTCGGAATACCAAAGCCTGAATGCCGAGGTGGTTGCCATTTCGGTGGATAGCGTATATACGTTGGAAGTGTTCAAAAAAGCACAGGAATTGAACTTCGACCTGCTGTCTGACTTCAACAAAGAAGTGAGTGCAGCCTATGGTTCTTTGTACGAAACCTTCGGCTTTGGGATGCGCGGCGTATCCAAACGTTCGGCGTTTGTGGTAGATGCTGCGGGCATCATCCGACATGTAGAAGTTTTGGAGAATGCAGGTGAAATTCCCGATTTCCAGGCCGTGCGTCACGCCTTGGAATCCATTAATTCCAGCGCTCAGGGCGCCTGAGTGCTTCTGAGGTATTCTGTTTTCAGGAGCGGGCAGATTTTATAGCGTGCTTCCTTGGTGTCGTGGTATAAGGCGTTCAGCAGTCGATATACGGCTGCTACGCCTACTTCGGCGCACCATTCAAAGGGTCCTTTAGGGTAATTGGTTCCCAACTTCATGGCCTGATCTACATCGGTTCTGCCGGCCGTTCCTTCCTGAACCGTATAAAAAGCCTCGTTGATGATCATGCAAATAATGCGGGGGCTGACAAAGCCGGCACGGCTGTGCACCCATTCAGGGTGGTCGAATCCCAGGGCACGGCAAACTTCAGCAGCGAGCACCCGGTCGGCTCCGTAAGGATCGCACAGTTCCAACAACTTTCTGTCCAGCATGCCCGGGAAATTGCACATGCCTATAAACCCGGAATGCGGAGCAGTGCCCTGTTCCACAAAAATGGCTTCCAGCTGCGTGTAACAGCAACCCAGGAAATACAGGGGTCCGTTTTGTGCGGCATAATGGCTGAGCACGGCAGGATGGTCTTCGAAATCCACATCAATTACCGCATCAAAATCGATGAAGGAAGATTGTGGGATATGATTTCGGTCAATTTTGGTAATATTGACCCCTGATGACAATCCTGCAACGATTGATGTTATGGCTGCTTCCTTTCCAGTTATGGCAATGTTCATCGCAGGGCAAAGGTACATTAAGCATGAACAAAGAAATCATAAACACCAGCGAAGCGCCTGCTCCCATAGGTCCTTACAGCCAGGCCGTTTGGGCCGGGAATCTGCTTTTTTGCAGCGGACAGATAGCCATAAACCCACATGATGGCAGCCTGGACACTGCAGATATTCAAACAGAAACCAAACGTGTGATGGAGAACATCGGAGCCATCCTGCGTTCAGCCAAGCTGGATTTTTCTGCGGTGGTAAAAACCACCATCTTCCTCAAAGACATGAATGACTTCGCCGCCGTGAACGCTGTTTACGGTGCTTATTTTAAAGAAGCTTTTCCGGCACGGGAAACGGTTCAGGTTTCCATGTTGCCCAAAAATGTGAACGTAGAAATCAGCGTAACTGCTCTAAGATAAAAGAATATGCCACGTCCAGTAAAAGATCCGGGCTTTAAAAGCTTACACCACTTCCTGCTGCATGCAGCCCACAACATCCACCATCCCGACCATACTTACCTCATCGAGAAGGTAAACAACACCTGGAAAGAGATTACCTACCGGGAAGCATTGGAACGCATCGACGACATTGCTTCGTTCTTTTTGCATGAAGGTATTCAGAAGGGCGACCGCATTGCGCTGATCCTGGATAATGGTCCCGATTACTATTACCTCGACCAGGCCATGCAAAAAATTGGAGCGGTGAATGTTTCCATCTACCCAACGCTGACCGCTGAAGAAACCGCATTCGTGTTGAACGATTCTGGCAGTGTGATGCTGGTGGTGGGGAATAACTTCCTGCTCAGGAAGTTCAAGAAAATTGCCCATGAATGTCCCAGCGTGCGCAAGGTGATCATGAATCTGGAAGCTGCCGAAGATGAAACCTATATACGCTATACCAGTATGCTCGAACAGGGGCAAGCCCTGCGTCCTTTGAAGAAGGAGGCACTGGAACGTGCCTTCGAAGCCGTAGGACCAGACGACATCAGCACCTTCATCTACACTTCCGGTACCACCGGAACACCCAAAGGTGCCATGCTCTCGCATTACAATTTCATGAGCAATTGTTACGATGCCCTTGAATTATGCCCGGCGCTGACCAAGGACGATTTATACCTGTCGTTCCTGCCTTTAAGTCACGTGTATGAGCGCATGGCTACGTACTTCTTGTCGTCGTACGCAGGTGCCCGTGTAGCTTTTGCCGAGAGCGTAGATAAAGTACCGCAGAACATTGGCGAGGTTCGCCCAACGGTGATGGCTTGTGTGCCTCGTGTTTTGGAACGCGTGCATGACCGTGTGATGAGTACAGCCTTGCAGAAAGGCGGACTGAGTGCGTCGATGTTCAAATGGAGCCTGGGTGTGGGCGCGCAGGTGCGCAAGGCCAGGGAACAGGGCAGGAATGCCAACCCGATGCTGGGACTCAAATACAAAATCGCCGACAAACTGGTGTTCGGGAAAATCAAGAACCGGCTGGGCGGCCGCATGCGCATGATGATTTCCGGAGGCGGTGCGCTGCCACAGCATGTGGGTGAGTTTTTCGGAAACATCGGACTGAAAGTACAGGAAGGTTATGGCCTTACGGAAACATCTCCGTTCATCACCGTAAATGAGTTTCACCGCCAGATTTATGGCACCGTGGGACGTGTTGCGCCAAGCCAGCAGGTAGCCATTCAGGATATAGACAGCGGTAAGATTATAGCCATTCAGGATTACGACAGCTTTGATTCAAGCTTCAGTTCTGATGAAGGAGAAATTCTGGCCAAAGGCCCCAACATCATGCTTGGATACTGGAACCGCCCGGATGAAACCGCCCATGTTTTTGATGCCGATGGCTGGTTTCATACCGGTGATATCGGCAGATTTGAACAAGGATACCTCAAAATCACCGATCGCCTGAAAAACATGCTGGTGACTTCCATGGGTAAGAACATCTATCCTACACCGGTAGAAAATGCGTATCTGCGCAGCCCGAAAATCGAACAGGTGTTCATCATTGCCGATAAAAAAGAGTACGTAACGGCGTTGATCGTACCGGCCATGGAGGAAATGAAAAAGCAGTTCGGAGTGGATGATGCATATTTCAGCCAATCGGAAGTGTTTATTGACGATCCTAAAGTATATGAATGGATTGAAGCAGACCTGAAAGTATTGGGTGAAGAATTGGCCAAGTATGCCCGTATCAGGGACTTTAAAGTGAAGCGCCACCAGTTTACTGTGGAAACCGGCGAATTGACCATCACCTTAAAGGCGAAAAGGAAAGTTATCCTCCAGAATTACCATGATGCCATCGAAGCAATGTATTGATATTCAGGATTTTGTGATTAATTCAGTAGTTTTGAAGGCGAAAAAATAACCCACCCTCCTGTGCTGAATTACTGGTCTCTATTGCTGTCTGCCTGCGCTACAACAGTCTTTGCGGCATTGTATCTTGTTTTAGGCAGAAAATTCGGGCTATACGACCATCCCAATGGACGAAGTTCTCATGCTACGCCAACCATGACCAGTATGGGTATTGTGTTGGTTTGTTCCTTCGTGTTCTTTGGATTCACCAACAACTTCAGATTGCCCAATCTGTTTGTCATCGGGGTGCTGATGCTGGCAACGGTAAGTTTCATCGATGACCTCATCTTCCTGAAGCATTCCCTGCGCTTCATGTTCCAAATTTTGGCATTGATGCTGGTGTTGTGGGATTTGCCCATCGGTTCCCAAAATCAGGAATTGATGGTATTGGCCATCGCAGGTTTGATTTTCGGAATTGGCGTAATCAATGCCTTCAATTTCATGGATGGCATCAACGGGATGCTGCTGTTGAACAGCTTTGTCATCCTGGGAAGTTTTGCCTATCTCAATGAGTTTGTACTGGATCCGCAGGGAAATCCGTTGAAATTTACCGACACCAACTTCATCTTAGCCATGATGATTGCGGTGCTGGTCATGTCGGTATTCAACGTGCGCACGAAAGCGGTGGCCTTTATGGGAGATGTGGGAAGCATGACCATCAGTATGATCATTTTGTACCTGATGTATTGTCTATTGTTGGCCACCGGAAACTACATTTACCTGTTACTCTTTTCCATCTTCGGCATTGACGCGGGACTCACGGTCGGTTATAAACTCATCCTCAGACAAAACATTTTCTTACCGCACAGAGATTTTCTGTTCAAGCGATTGGTGCATATTGCGCGCCTGCCGCACCTGAAGGTGAGTGTTGGCTATGCTTTGGCGCAATTATTCATCAACGCGCTGGTGCTGCTCCTGCCGCCTTCCATGAAATATGCCCAGCAGCTTTCTTTGCTGTTCATAGGCATTACGGTTCAGGTGGTTGCCTACGTGTTGCTGCGCAATACCATGGTGCGGCGTAAATAATTCAGGAAGTGCGGGAATGCTGTTCAACTCGTTGACCTTCCTTTTCCTGTTTCTTCCGCTGTGTCTTCTGGCTTATTACCTGCTTCCATCCGCAGCGCGCAACGCAATGCTGCTGCTGTTCAGCCTGGTTTTTTTTGCCTGGGGAGGCGTTGATTATACCTTACTGCTGTTGGCAAGCATGGCCCTGAATTACTTCGGTGCGCTGGCCGTTTCCAGAACTTCTGAAGCGCAGAAACGCAGGCATATCCTGGGCATCTTTATCGCCATGAACCTGCTGCTGCTGGTTTGGTTTAAATATGCAGGCTTCCTAATGCTGAACCTCAATTCCCTGCTTGCGGCAGGCGGATTTAAGGCCTTCGAGCTGCCTGAAATTGCGCTGCCGGTCGGCATTTCTTTTTACACCTTTCACGGCATCAGCTACGTGGTTGATGTGTACCGAAATGTTACGCCGGTGCAGCGCAATCCGGTCCGTATGGCCTTGTACATCAGCCTGTTTCCGCAACTCATCGCGGGGCCCATCATACGCTACCGGCAAATTGCCGCACAATTGGAACAACGCAGCTTTGATGCCCGGCGATTTAACGATGGTTTGGAACGATTCCTCATTGGCCTGGGGAAGAAAGTGCTGGTGGCCAACAACCTGGCCCTTGCCGCTGATACTTTCTGGGGCGTGGAATTTGCCGACATGTCCAATGCCACGGCCTGGCTGGGTATTTTTTGTTATACCCTTCAGATTTACACGGATTTTTCCGCCTACAGCGATATGGCCATCGGCCTTGCCGCCATGTTCGGTTTTGTATTCCCGGAAAATTTCAACCTGCCCTACACGGCCCAAAACATGAAAGATTTCTGGTCGCGCTGGCATATTTCCCTATCCACTTGGTTTCGCGATTACGTATATATTCCACTGGGCGGCAACCGCTTGGGTGTTTGGAATATGTATCGAAACCTCCTTTTGGTGTTTCTGCTGACCGGTTTCTGGCACGGTGCCAGTTGGAATTTCATCTTCTGGGGACTTTTTCATGGCGCATTTCTGCTGCTCGAACGTGGAAGGTTTGGTACCTGGCTTGCGCGTTTGCCCCGTGTTTTCAGGCACCTTTATACACTGTTCGTGGTGATGATGAGCTGGGTTCCGTTCCGCGCCGCCGACTTGGAAGCAACCATGCAGTACTATGGACGCTTGTTTGATTTCACACCGTTTACAGCGCACAAGTACAACGAGTACATTCAGGCTTCGCTCCTGAATACGGAATTGCTCCTGGTGCTGCTGGTTGCGGTTTTGGGAAGTGCCGGATTTTTCGCCTTCCTGGCGCGACAGACAGACAGGTTGAAAGGTGCCGCTGCACCTTCTTGGAAGCTCATCTCTGTGGCAGGGTATCTGCTCATTTTCTGGTGGAGTGTGGCGCTCATTACGGCAGGCTCGTACAGCCCGTTTATCTATTTTCGGTTTTGAAGCTGCGACATGCTATATGGACTTTTGTTTTGCCGGTGGCCATCGGGGTTTCGCTGTTGCTTCCTTGGGTTAATGCCTTCACAGGGTGGTTTCCGCTGTTGAATACGGAGCAGCGCACGCCTGAGGCTTTTCCCAATGCACGCACGCCCATTCAGGCCTTTCCCGGGCGTTTCGATACAGCCTTCTCCGACCATTTCAGCCTGCGCAGCACATTAATGCGGCTGTATGGAATGGCCAACCTGAAAATCTTTCATAAATCACCCATTCCTACCGTGGCCTATCTCGGGAAAGATGGCTGGATGTACATCACCCGAAAGGAACTGGCCACCTTCGACGGCAGCATGAAGTTCAGGAGCGGTGAACTGGACAGCATCGCTGTGAAGCTGCTGCGCAGGGAATCTTTCCTGAGAAACATGAACTGCCGCTTTTACCTGGCCATTGCCCCGGTAAAACAATCTGTTTACCCTGAGTTTCAGCCTGAATTCATCCAAAAACTTGCCGCACCAAACAGAACAGATCAGCTGGTCAAATACCTCCGTGATTCCACCCGTATTCAGGTAATTGACCTGCGGAAGGCCTTGCTGGAACGCAAACGGCAGCATGCACCGCGGATGTTCCATAAAACCGACAACCATTGGAATCGCTATGGTGCCTGGGTGGCGGCAACTTCGATGTTGCAGCGCCTGCGAAAGGATTTCCCCGGCATCTATCGCGCCGATTTATGGAACCCGGCAGTGGACAGCAGCCAATTGGTTTCAGGAAATATTGCAGGTATGATGGCACTGGCTGGAATTGCGCAGGAACCGGATATTGTTGCCGTACTTCAACAAACGCTAACACAGGATACCACCTTGTTTCCCTGGCCGGTTCTGCCATTTTCGAACTCCTGGGAATATCAGCTGCGCAAGGTGAACCGAGCACGACCCGGTCCTAAAGTGTTGTTTATCCGCGATTCCTTTGGCAGCGATGTGGTTCCATACCTGGCAGAGGCCTTCGGAGAAACCGTAGCGCTTTTCGACCAGTGGAAGTATGGCATGAATGTGCGGCAAGTTCTTGACTATAGGCCCGACGCAGTCATTCTGATGGTGGTGGAAAGCAACCTCGACCACCTGCTCAGCCAAACACCGTTTACGGAGTTTTAACCAAGGTTTAAGGCGCTTACGCGGAAGGATGATCCGGTAAATACGGTTAAAAGGTCAGCGCTGTATTGTGTTCGATGAAGTCGATGAGCGCATGAATCACTTTAATATGGATTTCTTGTGCGCGGTCGGCAAATTCACTTTTCGGCGCCCGGATTTCGGCATCGCAAAGCGCAGCAGCTTTTCCGCCGTCTTTTCCGGTGAGTCCAACCACCTTCATGCCCTTGTTTCGGGCGGCTTCCATGGCGCGGATGATGTTCGGGGAATTGCCGCTGGTGCTGATGGCCAGAAGCACATCGCCCGGGCGGCCCAATGCTTCTATGGCGCGTGAAAAAACAAATTCAAAGCCGTAATCATTGCCTACGCAACTGATGTGGCTCGGGTCGCTGATGGCCAAGGCGGCAAGGGCCGGACGATCCTGGCGATACCTGCCGCTCAGTTCTTCCGCAAAATGCATCGCGTCGCAATGGCTGCCACCGTTGCCGCAAGTGATGATTTTCCCGCCCGCACGCAAGGATTCCACACACAATACACCTGCCTGATGAATGGCATCGAGGTTTTTGTGGTCAGACATGAAAGCCTGCAGGGTTTGTGCAGCTTCCTGAAAATGTTGCAGGATGCGTTCTGTGCTCATT
>JBEDND010000120.1:0-3870 GCA_041170785.1 Bacteroidota bacterium
GTCAGCGCCATCATGGGTGTGCGGAATTTGTTGTAGTAGGGAAGGGTTTCGAACAGGAAGTCGTTGAGCAATGCGAAGTTTCTGCCCCAGGCCAGCGCGACAGATACGCCCAAGGCTGCAAGGATGGGCCAGCGGATGGCGTCGCGCACCACAAACAGACTGAGTACAAACAGGAACATGATGGCTGCGCCCAGATATACCGGTCCGCTGGTAAAAGGCAGGTCGCCGAAATAGGTAGGGGCACGTTCGGCAAATTCCTTGGCTTGACCGGGATCGGCACCGCCGGCGGTGAGTTCTTCATATAAGCCCGAGGAGCGTCCACCCACGTTTTCGGTGCTGCTTCTTCCTTCAAAACCGGGGATGATAAAGGTAAAAGTTTCTGACAATCCGTAGCTCCATCCGAAGGCATAATCTCTGTTCAGGCCTTTGTTGCCCACTTCGCTGCCCGGGCCTTCCGGGCTTTCGGTTTGGTTGTTGGCCAAAGCGGAGCCGCCGCGCATGGATTGTTCGGCATATTCTGAAGTGGTTTTGAGTTTGTTGATGTTGGAAACTACGCCTAAGGCACCTGCAAGCAGCGCCAATGCAGCGCCAATGAGCAGGTGTTTCCAGGCGCGTTCACGCAACATCTGATATGCGTAGAAGATGGCGAAGATGCCAATCAGGATGGCTGTGTAATAGGTGATTTGATAGTGGAAATAGTAAATCTGAAGGCTTAAGCTGAAGGCTGTGGTAAAGAGTCCCCACAGGTAGTTGCGCTTCATGATCATGATGAGGCCGCCGAGGATGGCAGGCATCACGCCCATCGCCAGACATTTGGTGTAATGGGCTGCCTCAATGCTGCTGATGCTGTAGGTGGCGAACGAATAGGCAACGGCGCCTCCGACAGCCAGCCATGGTGTGATGCCCAGGGCGAGCAGCAGCACCATGAATCCAATCATGTTCACCGCCATGATGCGGTAAGGATACAGGGCTTTCAGAAACAGGTGGTTGGCTTTCGCGATGAGGTTGTCTGAAGGACGGCCACCAATAAGCGTGGTAGGCATGCCGCTGAAGATGGCATTGGTCCAGTAAGGCAGTTGTCCGTCGCGTTCCTTGAAGGTATTGGCTTCTGTTAAACTCAGCAAACCCTGGTTCACGTCGCTTTGGGAGTGGATTTTTCCGTTGAACGTAGGCAGGGTGTATAAGGCTGAAATAATCAGGCACAGCAAGAGCGGAAGCCCGATGGCGCGCAGTTTGTCTTTCATAACGATGCCCCAAATTTGCGGGTTTTGCTCGGTTTAACCAATACAGGCACGCAGCCTATTTATCCCATTTTGTGCATCTTTGGACTTTCTCTCTTATGAAATTCTTTCACATCATCACCATCGCCGCATGCTGCGTGGCGCAGCCGATGCGTGCACAAACTGACAGCACTGCTGTTGAAGAAGATTTCAGCCAGTATGAAAATGTGGGTTTTGCCGACGATGGCGCCAAGCGTTTCTGCACCAGTAAGGTGCTTGATTTAAGTCCGCAGAAGCTCATCAGTATTGGTTATGACATTCAGGGGCCTTATGCCATGAACCTTGATTCATTTGCCGGCGGCAGCGCTGTGCAGCGGAACATGGGCAACAGCCGTGGCTTGCGCCTGTTCGCCAACATCCCGGTAATTTCGAATACGGCCATCACCTGGACCATCGGCGGCTATTATCTGGAACAGATTTATTCACGCAAGCAGGAGGGAGGCATTTTTCCTTTCCCCCGGCCATCAGACATGGTCTGGAACACGGGCATCCGCAGTACGGCGCTGAATACCACTGTGTTTAAGCCCCTGGATGAACAGCGTTTTATGTTGTTTCAGGGTCAGCTGGAAGTGAATGGCGACTACGGATGGAACGGCATTGGAACGGCCTTGGATCAAACCAAAGGCAGTGCAGCGGTTTTGTATGGAAAGAAGGTACACGACCGCAAGCAATGGGCCTTGGGGGCGGTGCGTACCTGGAGGGCGGGTGAAATCAATTACATACCGGCTTTATTGTTGAATTATACATGGCCTTCGCGGAAATATGGGGTGGAAATGCTGTTTCCCGCCCGTGCTGCCATCCGGCGCACCTTCAACCCGCGCAACCTCTTGTTCTTCGGTTATGAGCTGGAAGGTGGCAGCTATTGGATGCAGGGTGCTCAGAATTTTGGCGTGAACGATTTCGAGTTGCGGCGCAGTGAATTGCGTTTCCGGTTTACCTACGAACGCAGCCTGCATGGGTTCATCTGGCTCAGTGCCCAGGCGGGCATGCGAGCCAACTATAGTTTTAATGCCGACCGTGGTAATTTTTTCCGAGGGTTCTTTGGTGAACAACCTTTCCTGATGCAGAACACCTTAAGTCCGGCGCCTTACCTGCAGGTGTCGTTGAATTTGGTAAGTCCTTGAGCAACCTTCCCTGCACATGGTTTAAACCATGTGCAGGGAAGGTATTCCTACAAATGCGCCACAACGAAATTGTAGGCATTGTCGAAACAAATTTTCCGCGCAAGGCTTTCTGCATTTTCTCCGGCAGGAACAAAATAATCTTGGCTGCGGTTTGAATCAAAAATCACTTGCTGAATGTTCCGGGCAAGGTCTTGTTCCAATGCGGGATAGTCCAGCACCGTAGCGTACTTGTTCAATGGGTCGATATATCCATCAAAATCGCTCCCCAGACTGAACAGATTCCACAGATTCTGCTTTTCCGAAGTGTTTAACTTGGGATGTTTGAGGATGCCCTCAAGCATGCCGTGCAGGTTTTGCCACAGGGCATCTGCGCTGGTGCTGTCCAAATCCGTCGCTTTGTTGTTGTTGCGTTCTTCTGCTTCCGTGTCGATGCCACAAATCCGTTGATCCAGACTTAATCCAATCAAACCACCCGTTTTCACTGCCCAGAATAAATCTTCATTGCACATATTGATGTTCCAGCGGTTGATGAAGCTGCCATCACCCATCGGATTGTTCAGCGCGATGAGTTCCTGCAGCGTATCCACGCCACTGTAGCCCATGTGGCTGTATATGAGCGGTGGCGGATTTTCCGGAATATGCTTGTAGATGCGCTCGTAGATGTCGAATCTGGTTCTTGCCGAACTGTGTTTTAAGTCGATCAGGATGTTGTTTCCGGTCACCGACGGATTGGGCAGATACTGGCCGTTTTGGTTTTTGGCAATCCCGAGGAAATCGGCCACACATTGTTCCCCTAAATCGGTCAAACCTTCATCCAAACGCGCGCTTTGGTCGAGTAAAATGTCCCCGGGCGACGGAAGGCTTTTGGCATGACCGCTGATATGGTTGTCAAAATGATGTCCCAGCGTGATGAAGAAGATGCGTGATTGGGTCCAGTTCCTCAGGGTGGTGATGCGATCTTTGATGTCTGTGAAGAAAAATGGACTCAGAGGATTCATCTTGTCAATTCCCAGCACATGCGCACCTTCTATAGTCAGCACCATGGCAATGCCATTTCCCTGTTGGATGATGTTGCGCACTTCCGCGCCCTGGTTGCAAATGGTGTATTTGCCTGTGGCTTTGGTGTTGCGGAGGTATTCCTCTTTTTTCGACTGACCTGTGATTCGCTGTATCAGCCGGTTTTCACCTAATACCACAGACTCCCGTTCTTTATTGGAATTATAGATGATGAAATCGCGTTCGGTATGCAATTCCTGCCAATAGTCGTATGTTGCTGAGGTGAAGAAATCAGCCCGTTCCTTAGGGATTTTCATCATGAGCGCCTGAATGGTTTTGCGCACTTCGGGGTCATTGATTTTATCCTTCACGAGGAGGCCCAATCCATTGAATAGTGGATTCAGGATATCGTGTTTGGTCAGGAATTCCACCAGTTGCGCTATTTCCGCAGGGCCCAGGTTCCTTTCCGC
>JBEDND010000121.1:0-8958 GCA_041170785.1 Bacteroidota bacterium
GCGTGGCCACGCCCACAAAGAGATTCTGACGCACCTGCGTGCACGTACCTCCTCCGGCCAAACGCAAACGGATGGTCACTGAATAGGTACCGGCCTTTCCCACCAAGAACGAAAAAGTATCTTTTCCGGGAACAAAGCCATTGCCTAAATCCCAATCAATGCCATTGCAGGTAAGGCATCCGGTTACCTTTAATTTCACAATTCCAGGAACGCAAACCTGTGATTTATCAGCCGTTACGGTTACACCGCATTGGGCAAATGCGTACGCGCCTGCTTGCAGGAATGTAAAAAAAAACAAAACACAACGAACGTACTTGTTCATGCTGCCGAATTATCTTCGCCGAGACTATTAAACAGCAAATTTACTTCCATTAAGCAAAAAACAACCGAACCACGTAAAATCAAACATGAAAAATATCCTCCTGTTCTCCATGATGGCTATTGCCGCTTCTTCCTGCCAACAAGCACCTTCGAAACAAAACAATGCGTCACATGAGGTCGCCGTTTTTGAGCATGCGCGAAAAGTTGGAGATCGTGGCACCTGCATCACGGCACTGCATCGAATAGCCGTATTGGATTCAAGCGCAACTTGGGTCAATGACAGTCTTGCCTACTATTACTACTTCTATACCCAAAACCCCAAAGCCGCTGATTATTACGTTGACCGGAGTTTGAAGCTGAAACCAGAAGACATCGGTATGAATGAACTGAAGGCCAAAGTGGACATCCAACAGCAAAAAGATTCCGCAGGTATTGCGCGCTTTGAACAACTTTGGAAGAGAACCAAAGATTACACTTATCTGTATAACATTGCCGCCACACACATACTTACCGGACGGGTGGTAAAAGCCGATTCTATGGTGGTTTCTTTACTGCAGCTGAATCCAATTCCCGGCGGGAATGTGCGTATTGAAGTTGCTGAAGCGAATATACAGCAGCAAATTCCCGTAGAAGCGGCATTCACCTACTTGAAAAGTTATTTGGTTTTGATGAATGGAGAACGGGCACTGGCCATGAAAATGATTGACCGCTGTCTGGAACTGAAGCCAGATTTCATGTTGGCTCAGGATATGAAAATGAACATGAACAGACAAGCCGGACAAGGCGGCTATTAAAACACAATGACTTAACTGAAAAGGGCAAGTATCCTCAGGTGCTTGCCTTTTTTCGTGGCATCCAGATCACTTCCTGTCCGCCTTCGCTGCGGTCGAGGAAGCGCGCCAGTGTAAAAAGATAATCGCTCAATCTATTAAGGTATTGGATAACCAGGGCATCAACGTTGCTTTCTTCATTCAAATAAACCACCAGTCGTTCGGCCCTTCGGCATACACAACGTGCTACGTGTGCCTGGGCACCGGAAAGGCTGGCTCCGGGAAGTACGAAGTTTTTCAATTCGGGTAATTCAAGATCCATTTGATCTATCTGCGACTCCAGGAAATCAACATCGCCCTGTTCCAGGCCTGGAATCACGAAATCGGCATCAGCGGCTGTGGCCAGCACTGACCCCGCAGTAAACAGCCGATTCTGGATTTCGGCGAGGGCTTCCAACAAATTGGGGTTTTGTGTTTGCGCACGCAACACGCCGATGTGCGCATTTAATTCATCCACCGTGCCGTATGCCTCTACCCGAAGGTGGTGTTTCTTTACCCGAGTTCCGCCGATCAAACCAGTAGTGCCATCATCTCCCTTTCGGGTATAGATTTTCATATGCCCATTGAAACAATGATTCTTGGGAAAGGTTCACAGCAGCACACCTACAAGTGCGGCATTCAGGTAATTGGCAAGCGTTCCGCAAAGCAGCGCCCGGAAACCCAATTTTGCCAGGTCAGCCCGGCGTTCGGGTGCTATTTGCCCAATCCCGCCAACCTGAATGGCAATACTGCTGAAGTTGGCAAAACCACAAAGCGCAAAGGTGGCTATTGCAATACTTTTGGGAGACAGTGTACCTTGTTGAATCATGGGAACCAAATCTTTGTAAGCCACGAATTCATTCACCACGAGTTTGGTGCCCATCAATCCACCAACCTGATTTATTTCTGCAGCAGGAACACCCATCAGCCAGGCAAAACCGGAAAACACCCAACCCAAAATCCATTGCAGGCTCAAGGGCTGATGTACCAAGTTCCCAAGCAAGCCAAGCAAATAGTTCACCAGGTAAATCAGGGCAATGAAGCCAATCAGCATGGCAATCACGTTCAAGCCAATCTTCAATCCATCGGAAGCACCATGGGCAATAGCATCCAGCAGATTATCGTGCTGCTTCTTCACTTCTAATTGAACCTTTCCTTTGGTTTCGGAAGGTTCTGTTTCCGGCCATACAATCTTGGCAATCACCAAAGCCGCAGGTGCCGACATCAGGCTGGCGGTAAGTAAATACCTGGCGTCAACACCAGTAGAAATGTAGTATGCCATTACACCACCGGCAATACAGGCCATGCTTCCACTCATGCTCGACAACAATTCGCTCATGGTCATGCCTTTCACATAGGGCTTAATCAGCAGTTGCGCTTCTACCTGCCCTACAAACGCACTGCTCACATTACTCAAGGCCTCACTGCCACTCACACGCATTATTTTATGCACGAATCGGGCAAAGTAACGGATGAAGAACTGAAGTATGCCCAGATGGTAAGCAATGTTCACCAAAACAGCCACGAAGATGATGGTTGGGATAATTTTAAAGAAGAAGATGGTGCCCTGACCAAAAACAGAATTCATAAGTTCTGCACGCACCAGCGGACCGAACACGAAATCAGCGCCCATGTCTGAAAATTCCAATAATTTGTTGATGCCTTTCCCAAGGAAACCAAAAATATTCGCACCCAGCGAAGTCTTCAAAACAAAAAGCGCAAAAACAAGTTGCAGTAAAAGCCCGCTGATGACCAAACGGTAATCAATACGTTTCCTGTTGTTGCTCATGATCCAGGCCAGACCCAGAAGAAAGACGATACCAAGTAGCCCTGTGAAGCGGTCCATTGCCGCAAATATGTAAAACTCATCACATATTACCGAATGATGAACCAGAATCTGCCCGCTGGTCCCAAACCAATCTGTGGTTTTACCAAAAGTTTAAAAGACTAGTCCAATTGTAGCGTATTTTTGAGCCATGAAGCAGACGCTGGCCATATTTGTGCTGATTCCATTGAGTTGGAGTTCACTTGCCGCGCAAAAGTTCTGGACTTTGCAAGAATGCATCCGCCATGCATTAAACAACAGCCCTGAGGTTATACAGGCTGGAATTAATAAGGAACAGGCCGCCAACAATCTGGAATTGAACCAATGGAACCATCTGCCCGACCTAAGCCTGAATTCCGGTCAATTCTTGCAAAACGGACGCTCCATTGACCGGTTTACCAATACATTTACCCAAACTAGGATATACAGCAATAACATTGGTTTACAAACCAATGCCGTTGTTTTTGCCGGCCGACAACTGCATTACAACACCCAGCAGTCCCGTTATGCCTTTCTTGCATCTTCAGACGATGTACAAACAGTCAACAACAACATCGCCTTGCGCATTGCCAATTTTTACCTGCAGGCACTACAGGCCCAGGAACTGCTTAAGGCAGCGCAGGTGAATAAAGGAAGTTTGGAGCGTCAGCTGGAACTGAATAAGAAACTCTTCGAAGCGGGTAGCATCGCAGAACCTCAAATTTTGGCACTTCAGGCGCAATTAAGTTCTGAAGAAGTAAATATTGTGAACGCCCAGAACCAAGTGGAACAGGCTTTGGCCAACCTCCGCTCCTTACTGCTGCTTCCTTTTGACGCCGACTTTGATGTACTTCAGCCCAACCTCCCGGTGGGAAATGAACAACCTGAAGATTATCAACCCGACAGCATTTTTGAGATTGCCCAAAACTTCCGTCCTGAAATAAGGGCCGCCAGGTATCGGGTAATCAGTGCACAATTTGCCGTTAAGGCAGCACAAGCAGGCAGGTATCCAACCATCAGCGCAGGGGTAAACCTAAACACCCTGTATTCTGAAAACGCCAAGCGCATCGTCAACACACAAATCACCGGTACCCGACCCATCGGCTTTGTTTCAGGCACCAATGAACTGGTGGAAACCGTAGAGCTGGCATATACCCTGAACACCATTCCATTTACAAACCAATACAAAGACAATCTGGGCCAGAGCGCCGGAATGCAATTCAACTGGACATTATTCGGAAAAAAGAATGTGGACATCCGAATCCGACAGGCACAATTGGCTCTGCAAAGTGCACAACTGCAGGAAACAAGTGCACGGTATCAGCTGTACACCGAAATTGTGAATGCCTACAACGGATTACGTCAGGCACACCTGCGGTACAAGGCCAATGAAGCGGCCTATCAGCTGCAGCAATTGAATCTGGATTATCTGGAACGCAGGTTCGAGGCCGGACAAGCCAACCGAACCGAACTCGTGGTTGCTCGAAGCATGCGATTTACAGCCGCATCCAACGTCATTCAAAGCAAATACGAACGCATTTTTCGTCGGATGATTCTTGATTTTTACAGCGGAACTCCCATTGAATTGAACCCCTAAACACCCTCATGAGCAAAAAAAGAATTTTCATCATTGTTGCCGGAATAGCACTGCTGTTGTTGCTTTTTACCTGGATTTTCGGAGGGAAGAAATCCGAACTTCGGGTAAGCACCGAAAAGGCCACCCGCAGAACCATTACTGAGGTGGTTTCTGCCAGCGGTAAAATCCAACCAGAAACAGAAGTGAAAATAAGCGCCGATGTAAGTGGTCAGATTATTGATCTGTTCGTTGCCGAAGGCGACTCTGTGGTTCAGGGGCAATTGCTGCTGCGCATCAACCCGGAAATCTATGTGAGCACCGTTGATCAATTGCAGGCCAGCCTGGACAATGCCCGCGCCGGGCTTTCCACGGCACAGGCGCAGGCCACCAGAGCACAAGCTGCACTTCGTCAGGCCGAGAATATCTACAAAAGACAAAAAGGTCTGTACCAGCAAAAGGTTATCAGCCAACAGGAATTTGAAACCGCTGAATCTCAATATCAAATGGCCCTCGCCGATGCAGAAAGCAGCGCAAAAAATGTACAGGCAGCAGGGTTTACCGTAAAAAGCTTCCAGGCCCGTTTGGATGAAGGCCGCAAAAATCTGGGCAGGACCAGCATTTACGCTCCGGTTTCCGGAATCGTATCGCAATTGAACAGCAAAAAGGGTGAACGCGTGGTAGGTACAGCCCAGATGGCAGGTACGGAAATCATGAGGATTGCCGATTTAAGGATGATGGAAGTGCAGGTGGACGTGAACGAAAACGACATCATCCGGTTGCAGCAAGGCGACAGCGCAGTGGTAAAAGTGGATGCCTTTCAGGAAACCAACTTCAGGGGTGTAGTTACAGACATCGCCAATTCTGCAAAGTTCAATGCCGCCCAGGTGATGAGCGACCAGGTAACAAATTATACCGTGAAGGTGCGCATTTTACGTTCATCTTACCTGGAGCTGCTGAAGAAGCAAGAACACCCTTTCAGACCCGGCATGACCGCAACGGTGGATATTGAAACAGAACAAGCAAGCAATGTGATTTGCGTTCCGATTGCCAGCGTAACCACCCGAAATCCAAAAGAGGAGGCTACTTCCACCGATGCCGGTAAGGAAAAAACAACTTGGGTATTTAAATATAACCAGGGAATAGCCACTGCAGTAAAGGTTAAAACCGGTTTGCAAGACACCGAGTATTTCCAAATCACGGAAGGCATCAAAGAGGGCGAAGAACTTATCACCGCACCCGGGTTGCTTATTTCAAAGACTTTGCAAGATGGAAACAAAGTGGTGAAAACAGACCGCGCTAAATTGTTCGAAAAACAATAATGTACGCCAGTTCCTAAAACGTGACTGCAATCAGCAAAATTTGTATCCTTGGCGGTGGAAGCTGGGCCACGGCATTGGTAAAAATCCTTTGTGAAAAAAACAATCTGAGCCTGCGCTGGTGGATTCGCAACGAAGAAGTTGCCGCGCACATCAACACCTACGGACACAATCCCAAATACCTCAGTTCTGTTGGTTTTAAACAGTATCAGGTTCATGCCATTACCAACTTCTCAGAAGCGCTTGAAGGAGCTGAATTGGTTATTGTAGCCATTCCGGGTGCATTTCTCCACAAGGCGCTGAACAATAAAACGCTGCCGAAAAATGCAATGTACCTGTCTGCCGTAAAAGGGATGATTCCTGAAACCAGGCAAGTAGTGGCGCGTTACCTACAAACCGAGCACCAGATCAATCCTGCACAAATTGCCGTTCTGTCCGGGCCATGCCATGCAGAAGAAGTTGCCCTGGAGAAACTCAGTTACCTGACCATTGCCTCCTTAGCATCTGAGCCGGCACGCAGCACCGCCGAATTGGTTGATTGCAGGTACATCCGCACCTCTGTAAGTACCGATTTGTATGGGGCGGAATACGCAGCTGTGCTCAAAAATATTTATGCAATAGCTTCCGGAATTGCCCATGGGCTCGGTTATGGCGATAATTACCAGGCCGTTTTGGTTGCGGCAGCCATTAGGGAGATAGAACGCTTCCTCGATGCCATGCATGAAACACATCGAGATGTTAAAGAATCGGCCTATCTGGGCGATTTACTGGTGACCGCATATTCCCAATTCAGCAGAAACCGAACCTTTGGAACCATGTTGGGCAAAGGCTACAGCGTAGCCAATGCACAATTGGAAATGAACATGATAGCCGAAGGTTATTATGCAACCGAAAGCATCTTTTCGCTGCAACAGGAACTTGGCGTGCACATGCCACTTCTTGAAGCCGTGTATGCCGTACTTTACCGGAAGCGTCCTGCCGCACATACCTGGAACGCATTGAACCATGAACTGGTTTGAACCACATGAACCAGTGTGAAGAAACCTGAATTAGCAAAATACCTCACTTCAGCAATTCCGTTTTATCCCTGATGCTGTAAACAGGGTACAAACGATGCGTGCGCTCGTAATAAGCTGAATTCTTGTAAATCCAGTTCAGCTGCGCCTGAGGATCAGCCGCAAAAAGGGGATCATGCGATTTCCGCAAAGCAAAGGCTTCTGCCAAAACACTGTCTTCTTCCAACAAACGCAAGGCTACATCCTCAAATACATAGGCGCTGTACCCCTCCTTTTGTTGCAGTATGCCGTCGAAAAAGTTCCAGGCAAAGTAAGAATCTGGCGCTTCCGCGGTTAGCACACTTGCCAGGTATAAAGCATTCTTCGCATGAACTTCTACCCAATAATCACCCGGCATAACCCGCACGTTCGCCCAGGTATGTTGCGTTTTTACAGAATGATGTAAAAAATGCCCCTCATACGGACTGCGCAGCGATTCCCAAGATTCTACGTAACTGACTTCTGCCCTGATTATGGCTTCTTTGTTAAAACGATTCAATGTCACACCATTCCATTCCAGTCGTTCAATCACCTGATGCCAGGCTTGTGGAATCACATAAGCCACAGGAATGGAAACCGAATCTACCGGCACATAGTGGTTGAAATACGGTATGATTTTGCGGTAAGGCCGATTTCTAAAATATGTCAATCGTGTATGACCGGTAACTGCACTGGGAACACGTGCTGCCTCATAACCATGAAACAAAATGGAATCGCGGGCATGTTCATCCAATTTCCAACGCACCGGAACCATGGTGCCGGGTTGAAAATGCCCGGCCTGCTGTGCTGGCGATTGCAGACCATTTTTCTGAAAACGTACATCTTGAGGAAGAAGCTGCATCAATGCTTCCATAAAATCATAATTCGCCCGCACTCTTTGGGGGAATGGTTTGAGCATGTGTGTTTCCACCGTGAACCCCAGGCAGTGATGCAAGGCTGCGAAACCTGTTGCGTAGCGTCCAGTTTCAAAAAAGCCAATAATTCCACTGTCGGGCACTTCCCTTCTGGTTTCCACGTATGGGCAAACGTTCCAGCCGGCCTGATTTAATGCGGTGTCTAGTTTGGGCTTTAACTGTCCCAGCCATTGACGCAGTGCAGGATCAAGTTTGGCGGGATGCGTGGCAAAGTAAGTCAGCGTGTACTGATAATCTGCACCATTGCTGGTATGGTTATCTACAAACACATCAGGTTTAATGGAAGTAAAAAACCGGATGAAGGTCTGCGCATTTCTGCTGTCGGCCTTAATGAAATCACGATTTAGGTCCAGGTTTCGGGCATTGCCACGAAATCCGTATGATTCAGGACCATTTTGATTGGCACGGCTGCAGCAATTGCGGTTGACCACACCATCCACATTGTACTGCGCAACCACATACACGGTATAAGTGCGCAGCAAGGCGGCCCAGTTGTCCTGGTGTTCCAGGATGTCCCGCATCAGCATCATGCTGGCATCTACGCCTTCAGGTTCTCCGGGATGAATCGCATTATTGATCAGGAGCACCGGCCTCGGAAGCGCGGACTTACGCGGTGCATTCAGCGCAAACACGTTGATATCCAGGCCACCATCGGATTTCCCGATGGAGAAAAAACGTGCACCGAACTGAGGGAATGAATTGAGCCTGCTGAATTTCGATGCAAGTGTGCGGTAATAATCGTTGACCTGTTCATACGTGGCCGTTTGCGTTGAATCCTGTTCGTAAGGCGTGGTCAGCGCCTGGGCATTCAGTAAAGAAGGAACAAAAAGCGCAAGGAAGAAGTACCTGAAAAGCATTATCAACGCAGGCGATCCATGTTGCGTACCAAGAGTTCATCTTTCCATATCCCACGCATGGCCAGAGAGATGGCCACCAGCATGAGCAGCGGAAACAGGAACATAATGCCGATGCGACCTTCCACCCCAGTTTGTTCCATGAGTTGCGCGGACATATTGCGGTAACGCATGTAGGCCATGATGGCAGACAGAACCACCATTGCCATCAGGATCCAACAGTATAACAACTGCATTTTTCTTTTCTTATAGATAAAAATGGTGTAACCAGACAAGCCGAAAATTCCGGCCATCAGCAGGGTACTGAAT
>JBEDND010000122.1:0-14281 GCA_041170785.1 Bacteroidota bacterium
CCCTCCTTTTTTCTGTTTTTCTTGCCTCGGCAACACATGAACTGAAGGGCCAAACCATGGTGGAATTGGAAGGAACCACTTGGGTTATTTCTTACAAAATACCGGGCGCCAAAAAGATCAGCTACGAAATCACCTTTCTGGACAGTGGGAATATGCAACACAAGCATCCCGATGATTTCACGCCTACCAACGACCACTGGGTAATTCTGGAAAAAACCATCACCATGTACATCAACGACAGCAGCGCCACATTTGCCGGAACCATCAATGGTGGCAGAATTACCGGCACGGCGGTGAACCGGAAGAGCGTTACCTGGAAATGGACTGCTGAACGCAAACGATAATGCGACTGAAACTGCTTGTTTTAGTGCTGTTGCCGGCATCTTGCGGACTTGCGGACCTTCAGGCCCAGCAACGTTTTAGATACTTCAGCATCGCAGCAACAAACAGTGCGAGCAGTTATCCTGTATCGGGTGTACCTCAGCTGTGGAAGGCCGGCATACATCCCGGACTGACCCTGGGTACAGGCTTCAACTGGAAGCAATTCGGCAACATCAGCTGGGTGCAAACATTCAAAATTGGATTTTTTCGGCACCGCTTCATCCAGAATGCAGTGTTGCTTTACACTGAAAACGGGCTTCGATATTCCTACGGTGCATGGGGCATTTCGGCCATGCTGGGCGCAGGTTACCTGCACAGTTTTGTAGCCACCGATCGCTTCAAACAAAATCCAGACGGTGTTTATCAATCATACGGTAAATGGGGCCGCCCTCAGGCAATGTTTGGCTTCACGCTGGGAATAGACCGCAGCGTGGGCAATGGATGCAGGGTATTCACCCGTGTACAAACCATCCTGCAAACGCCCTTTGTGCAAGGATATATTCCCATCCTTCCCATCAATCAGCTGCACTTCGGCATGACCTTTCCCCTCAGAAAACATCAACCATGAAGCTTTTTAGTGCGTGGTTCTGTGTAGCCATCTTCCTTCTGACCGCCTGTCGTGAACCCATGGTTCAAACAACCGTGAAATGCGCCGGACCGGCAAATGACAGCAGTGCACAACATCCCAAAGCCGCAATTTTCAATCAAATACTGAAAGAATATACGCTGAAAGGACTTCCCGGAATTTCTGTGCTAGTAGAAGATGAATACGGAATCTGGAGTGGCGCCGCGGGTATGGCAGACATTTCGGCACAAATTCCTTTTGCGCCATGTACGGTAAACAAGCTGGGCAGCATCACGAAAATGATGTTTGCAAGCATGGTGTTTCAACTCGCCGAACAGAACCTGATTGACCTGAATGAACCCATCAGCAAACACCTGAGCAAAGACCTGATTGGCCGTGTAAACAATGCATCTGAAGCCAGTCTGCGTGATTTGCTTGGTCATAAAACCGGCATTTACGACCTCATCGCTGATGCAGGTTTTTACCTGGCCGTGGTGAATCAACCCAATAAAAAATGGACTTCCGAAGAACTAATTCGTTTTACCTACGATCAGCCCGCCGACTTCCCGTTCAAAAGCACCGTTAAATATTCAAACACCAATACCCTGTTGGCCAGTATGGTGATTGACGCCATCAAACCCGGAGGCAAAGACCACGCAGCCTGGATGCAAACACTCGTATTTCAAAAACTTGGCCTGACAAACACCTATTACCATACACACGACCCCTTGCCCAAAGAAACGGCCAGAGGTTATTTCGATTTATACCAGGAAGGAACGCTCACCGATGTGAGCAATATGATTACCGGGAGCGGACACGGCTTTACAGGCATTTATTCGAATGTGTACGACATCCATCGCTTCATGCGGGCAATGTTTGTTAGTAAAACCCTGGTTTCGGAAACCTCCCTGCAAGCCATGCAACAGTGGAGCGCACCGGATACCAGCTACGACATTGGCATTGGCTTATTGCGTGAATATAAAAATACAGGCTATGCAGGTATCGGTCATACCGGCGGTGATTTAGGCTACGCGGCTGTGGCACATATTTTCCCCGATCGCAATAACCGGATGCTCATTTATTGTGTGAATTACGGAACAAATGGCGACAGTCGACTGCGCTCCGTTTATGTAGCCTTTAAGGAAGCACTGGCCAATGCCGTGCTGCGATGAACGATCAAACCCTTGCGGCCGGCAAGACGGTGAATTAAGGCTGACGAAATTTATTCCAAACCTCGCCCACAAAGACGGCGCGTTCCAAATCGGAAATGGTGATGATCCTTCGGGAGTTTACCGACTTGGCATACAATACCACTTTCACAGTTGATTTTCGTCCCGGACGGGTATGGAATACGATCATGTCCAGAATTTGATACTCCATACCTTCCAATCGCTCAGACACCCCAATTGGATTGGTGCGCACCAGGTTGGCCCGACCTTCATGCACCATGTGGTATTTCACTTCATAACTGTAAGTATTGGGATTGTACAGCGTAATGCCGGTAAATGGTCGGCCCACGGTGAAGACGGTTCCCTTGGAAATGTACACCCCACTTTTGGTAAGGTAGGTTTTGATGGTGTCGCCGTTGTAAAAGTTAAACGCGTAATCGAGTTCCTGGGATTTGGCATAGGTAAGGGTATCCGGAATGCGAAACGAAGTATCCCCTTTCAATCGCTCCAAACCCATCGCCTGTCCCATTAATTCATTGGAATGGACGCCTGAAATCAGCATAACCGCAATCACGAACCGATATCGGTGAAACAGGATTTGGAAGTTGTGTTTTGCTCCCGGAGCACTGTTGTTTGTTTTCATGTTGAGGACCCTGATGATGCAAAAAAGCATGTCGGCGGCACGTTTGGAAATTTGTTTTTGCACAACCAACTCTTCCTGTGTAGTACAAATGCTGCGCCAAAACAACGATTCCGTTTCAAGAATCCTCCAAACTAATCCTTCTTCTTGTACTTCCCTCGTGTTTCGTAATAATAGCGTGACCTTGCCCGATTTCGCACCGCGTTCTTATCGGTACTGTACGCCTTGCGGTAGTGTCCTTTTCTGACACGACCCCTCGAATCTACCGAAGGACTGACATAGGTTCCCTTCCGCGCCGGTTTGTCGTTGTCAGCTTCCCCCATACTGCAAGAACTGAAGCCCATTGCCATGCAGGCTGTCGTCACATAAAGAAACCTTTTTGGCGCATTGCAGGTTAAGAAATATATAAAACGTTGCATCTTGATTAAAACTTATAAAATTACACTTCCAAATATACGAAGAAGCATCATGCTGCCGTTCTGCTTTGCGTGAGGTATTTACATGCAGCCATTGTTTTCCTTATGATTGTGGCTCTGTTTCATGCCTGTATTCCCAAGAAAAAACACCTTGAAGTGCTGCAAAACATCGAACGAAAAGAAAGGAACCTAAACAAATTGCAACAGCAACAACAAGTGCGCACGGCCCAATTGATCCTGCTTTGCGACAGCCTCAAAAAAATAAAAGCCCTGCAGCCGTGAAATACTTCGTTTTATTACAGCTTCTCGCGCTCGGTTCATGCGTGAGCCCACAGGTTTATAGGCAAGCGCTGGAACGCGAAGCTGCCTTGCAGCAAGACTTTCAGGTTGCCCGCAAAGCGCTGAAGGCAACAGATCAGCGTATTGCGGCTGTATCTGACAGCCTGAACATATTGACGGCACAGATTGAAGCGGCCAAGGCACAAGCCTCCAAGCTGCAAGCCAATCAAAACGATACCAACAGTGCAGCAAATGCATCTTGGATGAGTACACACGACCGTGAAGTGATTTATTGGCTGAACGTAGCGCGCCTCGACCCTTCCGGTTTTTTTCGAAGATTCATTGCTGCTGATTGGGCCGCAAATCCGACCAACAGCTACCTGAATTCCTTAAAAATAACCATGAACACCATGAAGCCTGTTGCCGCACTGCAACCGGACCGGACGCTTTATGAAGCAGCCATGTGCCATGCGCGCAGCAGTGGCATTGCCGGGTATGTTGGGCACAATCGGGTGAACACGCAATGCAAAAAGATATACTACGGAGAATGTTGTTCCTATGGTGCCGCTGACGCCTTGAACGTGGTGATACAACTGCTGGTTGATGAAGGTGTGCCCAGCCTTGGACATCGGGAAATCTGCCTGAGTGCTTCCTATACCACGATAGGCGCAGCCAGTGCAACACATGCACAATACAGAACCAATACGGTTTTAGACTTTCGTTGAGCGGATGTAGATTCAGTTCAACTCAGGCTGTACTGCATCATCTTCATCCTCTTCATCTTCTTCAGCATCAAAAGCAGCGAAACCCACGTAGAGGTTCTCATCCTTGTACAGACAAAAATGAGCCATGTCCAACCCTTCAAAGCGCAGGCTGTAGTAAAGTTCTTCGGCTTCAAACTCATCTACCTCCGGATTAAACAAGTGAAGTACTGCATCTTTAAAATCCTGCATGCTGATTTCACGCTCGTCGAGCATCAATTGCTCGCGATTTGCTGCATAAATGCGTTCAATGAGGGGTTCATCCCTGTACAACAGGTAAAACAACATCACACCTTCCCCATCGGCGGCAGGAACGAGCAAGGCATCAGGAAAATCAGCATCTACCTGAACCTCCTGAGTACCCGCAAGCACGGATTCCAGCCATTGGATTTCATAGGCCGGATCAAAAGTTTCATCCTGCGCATTCATTTCCTTCAGGTAGTGAATGATCATTCGGATGGACTTGTGAAACAACTCCTGGTTGCTTTCAAAATCGTGGATACTCAGCGTGTTGCTCATGACTTCAGGTTATAGGTGTGGTGCTTGCCGTTTAAACAGTTCAAAGGTAGGTATGATGTAAATGAAAAAGCGTTGATTCGGTATTAATTGAAGAAATTTGCTGCGTGAATTACCTTTCTGTTGAACAATTGAGCAAATCCTTTGGTGACCGTGAACTGTTCCGCAACATCAGCTTTGGACTGTCACGGGGTGATAAGGCTGCTTTGGTGGCGCGCAACGGAACAGGGAAAACCACCTTGTTGAACATCATTACCGGGAAAGAACCTTCAGACCAGGGACAAGCTGTGTTCAGGAAAGACATCGTATGGACCTACGTGGACCAACAGTGCATGCTGGAAGACCAACTGAGCATCCTGGAAAACGTCATTTCCGGACAAACGCCGTTGCTGAAGGCTATTGCCAATTACGAACAAGCCTTGCAGGAACAAGCCCATGACCATTCGGAGGCGGCAGCCGCGCGTTTGCAAAAAGCCACCGACGCCATGAATCAACTGGAGGCATGGGATTTAGAACAACGCATCCGCGAGATTTTGAGCCGCCTGAACATTACCGATTTAAACCAGGCTGTGGGCACACTTTCCGGCGGACAGCGCAAACGGGTTGCCCTGGCCAAGGCACTGGCACAGGATCCGGACCTGCTGATCCTTGACGAACCAACCAACCATCTGGACCTGGCTATGATTGAATGGTTGGAGGAATATCTGGAACAAAAACAGCTGACACTATTGCTGGTCACCCACGACCGCTATTTCCTGGATCGGGTATGCAACCACATCCTGGAACTGGATAATGGCACCTTGTACCACCACCAGGGAAACTATTCCTATTTCATAGAACAAAAAGCAGCGCGCAAAGCCGCTGCGGACCGAGAATGGGAAAAAACAGCAAATACTTATCGCCGGGAACTGGAATGGGTGCGGCGCATGCCTAAGGCAAGAACCACCAAAAGCAGCAGCCGTGTTGATGCCTTCGACGCGCTTGAAGCCCGCATGAACAGCAGGAAAAGGGAACAGGAAATTGCCATGAGCGTAAAAGTGACGCGCCTGGGTTCAAAAATCCTGGAACTGCATAAAGTGAAGAAATCGTTTGGGGACAAGCGCATTCTGGAAGACTTCAACTACGTATTTAAAAGGGGAGAAAAGGTAGGCATCGCCGGGGCGAATGGCGCCGGAAAAAGCACCTTACTCAACCTGATCATGGGTCTAGAACAGCCTGATTCCGGGAAAATTGTGGTGGGCGACACCCTGGTTTTTGGCTATTTCAGCCAGCATGATCCGTTGTTCGACCTCAATATGAAAGTTATTGATGTGGTGCGAGACATCGCAGATTTTATTCCCATGGCCAACGGCAGCAAACTAACCGCCGGTCAATTGTTGCAACAATTCGGATTTGAGCCCCCCAGGCAGTTTGATTTTGTGTATAAACTGAGCGGCGGAGAAAGGCGCAGATTGCACCTGATGACCGTTTTGATGCGCAATCCGAACTTCCTCATTTTGGATGAACCTACCAATGACCTTGACATAGATACCCTCGCCATCCTGGAAGATTTCCTGCTGGATTTCCAGGGTTGCCTGCTGATGGTTTCGCACGACCGATTCTTCATGGACAAGCTTGCCGATCATGTGTTTGTTTTTGAGGGCGAAGGGATCATTCGCGACTTCCCCGGCTCGTATTCAGATTACCGCGCATTCAAAAAAGACGAAGAAGACCTGAATGCAACCAAGAAAAAAGCCGCACAGGTTTTGGCCCAGCCCAAGAAATCTGAAGTGCGTAAACTGAGTTATAAAGAGAAATTGGAACTGGAAACGCTGGATCAACTGATTCCGGAACTGGAGCAACAAAAAAACGCGCTGGAAGCGCGTCTCATGGAAGTCAATCTTCATTTTACCGAACTGGAACACATTTCCAAACAACTCGAAGAATTGCGCAACGAGCTGGATGAAAAAGGCATGCGCTGGCTGGAACTGCAGGAAATGCAGTAACCAGAGCTGTGAAAGTTACTGAAATTCAGATCCAGTCCATGGCGAGCGCAAAGCCGCCAAAAGTGGTTGGCAATGGCATCCACAAAGCCTGGGGCAGGTAAAGGCAGCACAGCACAAAAGCAGCAAGTGACAACAGTGTGAGCAGCCAGTATCCGGTCTTTGATTTCTTATTCTCTGTCATAGGCGCTGCGAATTTATATCAGGTATTTGAAACTATGTTCAAAAGAAAACCATAGTAACGCCCAAATTCACACTGATTTATTCCACACCCTGAACAAAATTGTGTTCCAGCCGCAACAGGTAGCGGTATTGCTGATAGCACGCGTGCAGGGCTGCCAAATGCTTGTGTTCATGATTTTCATCCCAATGTCTGGCATGCTGTTCCATGTGTTCACGGATGCCGTCCAGACTGGTTTTGAGCAATTCTTCAGCTTGTGCACGCGCAGATGGGTCTCCGGCATGTGCTTCATCAATCAAGTCGTTCAGGTCAAGCATCTCCAGCAGAAAATCCTGCGGAAGGATGTTCTTCTCCCCTTCCACCAATAATCCATGATGCTCCAGGATGAACTTGAGGCGGGAATCAAAACTGCTCAGAATCTGGTATGCCTTGTTGTTCAAATCGGAATAGTGCAACGCCTCTTCGTGTTCGGGCGTATCATAAGGGAAGAAATCGGGATGATGTTTCCTGCTCAGCTCCAGGTACGTTTTGCGCAGCGCTGCCTCGTCAGGGAAGAAGGAAACCTGAATCCCGTAAAATGCAAAAGGATGAAAGTTGGAATGCATCAATGCGCCAGCAGTCTGGAAATATCGTTCCAGAAAATGAAGATGATCAGAGCGCCAATCAGGGCCATGCCGATCATCTGCATCACCATCAGCACTTTTTCACTCACCGGCCTTCCGGTAATCATTTCCCACAGGGTAAACACCACATGACCGCCATCGAGCGCCGGAATGGGCAAAAGGTTCATCATAGCCAGTACCAGAGACAGAATTCCGGTCAAACTCCAGAACCGCTGCCAGTTCCACACAGAACCGTACATGGTAGCAATGCCCACTGGACCCTGCAATCCATTTTTCGCCTTTACTTCTCCGGAAACCACCTTGGCCAATCCACGAGCATTTTGATACAAGGCATCGAAAGACCGATCTGTGCCCAGGGCAACGGACTTCCCAAATCCATACTTGTGCACGGCCATCTGGTTGATGTAAGAAGTCATGGCAACCTGAACCCCGAGCAAACCTTGTTCACTCACCAATGCTTTTAAATTCAGAATGGAGTCTTTGCGCTTCACCTGCAGTGCAATTTCTTTTCCACTGTTGGCGGCCAGTTCTTCCCGGAATTCCTGATAAAACATAGCTGATTTCCCATTCACGGTTAACAGGCTGTCGCCAGCGCGAACACCGGCTTTTGCGGCGCTCATATCGGGCTGAACGGCACTGATGCTGAAGGTACTCAGCACGTCAATAAAAGCTCCGGGGCCTTTTCCTTTTTCCATGATGCGTTCGGCAAAATCTGAAGGAAGCAGGATGCTTGTATCCTTTCCGGCCCGCTGCACACGCACCTGATGCTGATCGGCCATCAGGAAAGAAGGGTCATAAATTTCCTGCCAATCCTGAAGGGCTTTGCCATTCAGGGAAAGCAGTTTATCGCCGCTGCGGAAGCCTAACTCCCGGCCCAATGGTCCGGCATAAATGCCGTGGCCTTTGTTCACTGTTTCGTTCGGAAGATAGCTGTCGCCGTAATACAGCAGCGACATGGTGGCAATAATCAAGCCCAACACCAGGTTCATGATGATGCCTCCAAGCATCACGATCAAACGTTGCCATGCCGGCTTTGCGCGAAACTCCCAAGGCTGTGGATCTGTTATCAGCTGGTTCTTATCCAGTGACTCGTCCACCATCCCGGCAATTTTCACGTAACCACCCAAAGGCAGCCAGCCAATACCGTATTCTGTTTCACCCCGTTTCCAGGAAAACAATTTGAAGTTAAATGCATCGAAAAAAAGGTAAAACTTCTCAACCCTCATTCCGAACATACGCGCAGCAAGGTAATGACCAAATTCGTGGATGGTCACCAACAATGCCAGGGCCAGAATTAACTGACCAATCATGACTAAAGTACCCATGGAAAAGGCAAATTTAAGAATTCAACGGTGGCTGCACGTGCTTTTTTTCGCCACGTGATGCGATGATATGGACAAAGGCCTGCTAGAGCCCTTTGAACATGAACAGATGCGGGATGCCCACTTCTTCAAACCAGTCGCCCGATGCCACATAGCCAAGTTTTTCATAGAAGGGTACCGCGTGTTTTCGCGCATGTAGTTCTATCCGTGCGCATCCTTTTTGTTGTGCAAAAGCTTCAGCTTTGGTCACAAGCATGCGACCATAACCCTTTCCTTGCAGGGATTCATCTACCGCCACCTGCCGCATTTTGAGCACAGAATCATCCATGGGAATTGCCCTTCTGAACAGCAGCACTGCAAACAATTCATTTGCCGCATGCAAGGCCAGATGCATGTCATCCAGCTCCGCGCGAAGATCGGCGGGATCATAACTGAGGGAAAGTGGCAGACGCAAAATCCGGTCCCTGAGGGCAAGCGAGGCCACCTGCAATTTAGAACCAAAACGAAGTTCGGATACAATTGGCGCCTCGCCGGCGGACATCATGAACTGTGCTGATTTTTGGTTTGCGCATCCACCACGGCAATGGCGGCCATGTTCGCGATTTCACGCACGCTGCTGGTATGATGCAAGATGTGCACAGACTTCCTGAACCCAAGCAACACGGGACCAATGGATTCTACAGGACCCGAGCTCCGCATCAGCTGATAAGCAATATTTCCGCTGTCCAGGTTTGGGAAAATCAAGACGTTGGCAGATTGGTTGCCGAGGGTGCTGAACGGGGCCGTTTTGGCGCGGTTTTCTCCGTCCAGCGCATAGCTCACCTGCATTTCACCATCAACCATAATTTCGGGGAAATCGCGGTGCAGGATGGCTACGGCCTCGCGTATTTTCTCCGGACTGGCTCCTTTTGACGAACCAAAATTCGAGTAAGAAACCAAGGCAATTCTTGGTTCGACCTGATACTGCCTCACCTGTTCATGCACCATTCTGGTCAAATCAACCAATTCATTCACGCCGTGATCCAAGTTTACCGTGGTATCGGCAAAAAACAAGATGCCATTTTTGGTCATCAGGATGTGCATTCCCGCAATGCGCTGGTAATCGGATTTCCTGCCAATAACTTCAATGGCCGGTTTGAGCGCCAGCGGATAATTGCGGGTCAATCCTGATATGAAGGCATCGGCTTCACCAATTTCCACCATCATGGCACCGAAATAGGTTCGCTCGCGCATTTGCTTGGTGGCTTCATATAGGGTAAGGCCCTTCCGCTGCCTCCTTTGGTACAGTTTCTCTCCGTAGGCTTCCCTGCGCGCTTTGGATTCTTCACCGCGGGTATCGATGATCTCCATTTGATTCAGCGCAGACACATTATGTAATTCGGCGATGCGTTTGATGACTTCAGGATCTCCGAGCAAAATCGGTTTGGCAAAGCCCTCTTCCACACAAATTTGCGCCGCCTTCAGAATTCTGTAACTGTCGGCATCGGCAAATACCACGCGCTTGGGGTCTTTTCGGGCACGGGTAATGATCCTGTTGATGAAGTCATTATCGATACCCAGGCGTCGGCGCAATTCATCGCGATAAGCATCCCAATCCTGAATAGGCATGCGGGCAACACCGCTGTCCATAGCGGCCTTGGCCACTGCTGGTGCCACGGAGGTAAGCAAACGCGTATCCATGGGTTTGGGGATAATGTAGGTTCTCCCAAAGCTCAGGTTGCGTTCGTTGTACGCCATAGCCACGGCTTCAGGAACAGGCTGCATGGCCAAATCTGCGATGGCATGCACGGCTGCAAGCTTCATCTCTTCATTGATGGCGGTGGCCCGCACATCCAGCGCGCCACGGAAGATGAACGGAAACCCAAGCACGTTGTTCACCTGATTGGGGAAATCGCTGCGGCCTGTGGCCATGATCAGGTCTTCACGGGCGGCCACTGCCACGTTGTAATCGATTTCCGGATCGGGATTGGCCATGGCAAACACGATGGGATCTTTGGCCATGGAGCGAATCATGTCCGCATTCAGAATGTTTCCCCTGGACAGGCCTACGAATACGTCTGCGCCGTTCAGCGCTTCTTCCAAAGAAGAAACCTGCCGGGTACTTGTAAAAAACTGCTTGTATTCGTCGAGGTCTGTCCTGTCCTCGTGCAGCAATCCCTTGGAATCGAACATGAGTATGTGCTCGCGATTTACACCAAGGCTCACAAATAATTTCCCACAGGCAATCGCGGAAGCTCCGGCCCCGTTGATAACCATCCTGACACTGCCAATATCCTTTTTCACCAGCTTGAGGGCATTGATCAGGGCTGCGCCGGAAATGATGGCTGTTCCATGCTGATCGTCGTGCATGATGGGAATATTCAGCTCTTCCTTCAGTCTTTTTTCGATTTCAAAACTTTCAGGAGCTTTAATATCTTCCAGGTTCACACCGCCGAAGGTTGGTTCCAGCGCCTTTACGATGCGCACAAACTCATCAACATCTTTGGTATCCAGTTCAATATCGAACACGTCAATATCGGCAAACAACTTAAACAGTATGCCTTTTCCTTCCATAACCGGTTTGCTGGCCGCGGGACCGATATCACCCAAACCAAGAACTGCCGTTCCGTTGCTGATCACGGCCACAAGGTTGCCGCGGGCGGTGTATTTGTAAACATCATCCGGGTTTTCAGCAATCTTCAGGCAAGGTTCGGCAACACCCGGCGAATATGCCAAAGCCAAGTCCCGTTGGGTTTGGGTAGGTTTTGTTGGAATGACTTCTATTTTCCCTGGCCTGCCGTCGGCATGGTAGCTCAGGGCGTCAAAATATTTCTTATCAGACATCCAGTGTAAACGCTTGCAAATGTAATGGAATCAGGGCCCTGTCAATGCGGATAATTCACCTGTTCCAACTTCCCGTTCCCTGTGCGGAACACATTGGCAGAAAACTTCCCAATGACCCTGTAGTCATGCGTTGCCATAAGTACTGCGGCACCTTCCCGACAGATTTCATGGAGCAGGGAAACAATATCATCGCTCACGTCCGGATCCAAATTTCCGGTAGGTTCGTCGGCCAGGATGACTTCGGGTTGATTCAGGATGGCCCGGGCAATTACCACACGCTGTTGTTCTCCTCCGCTCAAGGCGCCGGGCATTTTATAGTCTTTATTTTCAAGGCCAACCTTGCGTAAAACCTCTAAGGCACGTTCGCGCATCTGTTCTTTATGTTTCCACCCCGTGGCCTGAAGCACAAACATTAAATTATCCATTACGGAGCGGTCTCCCAAGAGTTGAAAATCCTGGAATACAATACCCAGTTTCCGCCGTAAAAAAGGAATCTGGCGTCGCTTCAGGGTGGTAAGATCAAACCCTGCCGTGAACCCAGTTCCTGCCTGTAGAGGCAATTCTCCGTAAATGGTTTTAAGCAGCGATGATTTTCCCGAGCCGGTTTTTCCAATGAGGTAGGCAAATTGTCCTTGTTCCAGCGACATGTTCACCTGATGTAAAACGGGGATTCCCGATTGCAGGATGTCGGCATTATTCAGGAAAATTGCTGGGTGACTCATGGCGCAAAAATAAACATGCCTGAAGTTTGGCGTAGGACTTCAGGCATGGGTTGTTCACTAAAAAGGTCGGCGTTAGAATTCCCTGTCTGGTTCAAGATTCCAATCAATGGGTTCTAAACCACATTCCAACAAATACTCATTGCATTCTGAAAACGGCCTGGATCCAAAAAAGCCTTTCTCCGCTGCATAGGGTGATGGATGTGCCGCGCGCAACACCAAATGTTTGTCTTCATCAATCAGATGCTCTTTTTCCTGAGCATCACGACCCCAAAGCATAAACACCAAATTTTCACGCATGCTGCTCAATTTGGCAATAGCTGCGGAAGTGAATTGTTCCCAACCATGACCGTGATGTGAGCGTGGTTCGTTGGAGCGCACAGAGAGCGTTGCATTGAGCAACAGCACGCCGTTGTCTGCCCATCGGGTCAAATCACCCGAGTAAGGAATGGGATAGCCAAGATCATCCCTGAGTTCGCGAAAGATGTTGTAGAGTGAAGGTGGTTTGCGTACGCCCTTGCCCACAGAAAAGCACAAACCGTTTGCCTGACTAGGACCGTGGTAAGGATCCTGACCCAAAATAACGGCTTTCACATTCCAGAACGGCGTATGGTCGAACGCAGCGAAAATTTTGTTACCAGGAGGATAAACCCGGTGGCCCTGTGCTTTTTCTTCGTGCAAAAAAGCCCTTAAATCCTGAAAGTAACTCTTTTCAAATTCATCCCTAAGTACCTCGTACCAGCTCGGGTCTATGCGAACCGACTGATGCACCTGCTGTTCCATGTATGTTGTTGAATGTTAACTAACTATGATTAATAGGTGACAAACGTAAGCATATTCTTCTATCGAAAAAAATAACTTTTCTACAGCTACAATGGATATTTCAGGCAAAGAGTTCATGAATTTCTTCTTCACTTAATTGCCCAACCCACTGATCTTCACCCTCCATCACGCTGAATGCCAGTTTCTGTTTACGCTCCTGCATGTGGAGAATTTTTTCCTCTATAGAATCACGGGTGATGAATTTGTAGGAGAAAACAGGTTTTTGTTGGCCAATGCGGTGTGCACGACTTTCTGCCTGCTGCATCACAAAAGGATTCCACCAAGGATCGCACAGAAACACATAATCGGCAGCTGTAAGGTTAATACCTGCATTTCCGGCCTTCAGTGATAAGAGGAATACAGGAACCTTGTCTTCCTGCTGAAAGCGGCTGATGGCTGCAGCTCGTTCCTGTCCGGGCATTTCTCCAATCAGTTTACAGTAATCGATCTGCGTTTCCTGCAACCATTGTTCAATGATGGCCAGATGTTGGACAAATTGTGAGAATACCAGCACTTTATGGCCACCATCTACCGCTCTTTGCAACATGTGTATGATTTTGCTCGTATTTACCGCTGCTGCCTTCAAAATCTTCATACATCAACAAGGGGTTTATGGCCAGCTGGCGCAGCCTTGTCAAACCGGCGATCACTTTAAACCTGCTGCGGTTGGTGCCGTGTTGTTGGATGGAATCCAGGATTTCGTTGCGGTACTGACTTTTCGTTTTTTCATATAGTTCGCGCTGCAAGGGACTCATCTCACAGTAGTGAACCTTTTCAAATTTCTCGGGAAGCTCTGGCGTTACCTGTTTTTTGGTACGTCTCAGGATGTAGGGCTTCACCAGTTTGGCCAACTCCATTCCACGTTTCTGATCGTGGTTGCGTTCAATCGGCTTGATGTAATGCTCCTGGAAATAGCGATAAGTACCAAGCAGGCCTGGGTTTAGAAAATTCATCTGGCTCCACAAATCCAACAAGGTATTTTCTACGGGTGTTCCTGTGAGCGCAATTTTTTGATCGGCCTTGATGCTTTGCAGCGACCTTGCGGTTAACGACAACGGGTTCTTGATGGCCTGGCTTTCATC
>JBEDND010000123.1:0-5890 GCA_041170785.1 Bacteroidota bacterium
ATTTATAGGGGGGGTGGCTTCATTTTTTTTTAGGGACTTGCTATTGTTGTGCAGCATGTAGCATATACTCAAACTCCATTCGCCTGCCGGGAAAGATCCTTATGGCCACAAAACAATTTGCTCGGGAAGCAAGCGAAAGCTTTTACGGTGATATGGCGTAATACCAAAGTTCCTGATGGCTTCACGATGTGCTTTCGTTGGATAACCCGCATTTTTATTCCATCCGTATTGAGGATACTCGAGGTGCAGCGTATCCATGTTCTCGTCTCTGTGGGTTTTCGCAAGGATGCTGGCTGCTGCAATGGAAACAAATCGCGCATCGCCTTTAATCTCGGTACGGTGTGGAATATCCCCGTATGGTCTGAATTTATTCCCGTCCACCAGAATCAGTTCCGGGCTTGCAGGCAAAGAGGCTAAGGCGCGATGCATACCTGTGATTGACGCCTGAAGTATGTTGATGCGGTCAATTTCTTCGGCGTCAACCATCACCACAGACCAAAACAAAGCTTCCTGTTCAATGATGCCCCGCAGCATTTCGCGCTGCTTGCGGGACAGTTGCTTGCTGTCGTTCAACACCGGATGCGACCAGCCTGAAGGCATCACCACAGCTGCTGCACAAACAGGGCCCGCCAAACAGCCACGACCTGCTTCATCACAACCGGCTTCCAGAGCGCCCAAGTGGCTGCCAGGCAATATCAGCATGCAGCGAAATTAAGTAACACATGGAAGAGGCTAAACATCGTTCCCGAGGGTAAAAGAGTAAATTTGCCGCACATGACCGCTTATCGCCAACTGCTATATGCCAATTACCACACCACACAAAGTGGAAGGGCTTCAGGAACAGACCGCGAGGCATTGTTTACCAGAGAGCGTTTGCAGTTCTCCGGGGAAATACTTCCATTGATGGTTGGACTGAATGCTCATGCAAAGATTTTAGACATGGGCTGCGGTTCAGGTTCCTTATTGTCGGCATTGAATCAAGCCGGATTCATCGATACGCTTGGAATTGATGTGAGTCCCGAACAAGTTGCCTTGGCACATGAATTAGGTGTTCCAGGAGTGCAACAGGGCGACGTGCTTGAAGTGCTTCGGAATTCACGCGCTCAGTTCGATGTGATTACCGGTATGGATATCATTGAACATTTTACAAAAAATGAGCTGGTAACCTTACTCCAGGCTGCACACGAAGCATTAAAGCCGGGCGGCATCATCATTTTGCGTACACCAAATATGGATGCACCCATCGCTTCGGTATTTGCCTACGGCGATTTTACCCATGAGCTGTTGCTTAATGCATCTGGTGCACAACAGGTAATGTTGGCCGCAGGATTTCAACAGGTACAAACCCTGCCATCATGGATGCATACAGATGGTTGGCTGAAAGAACAAATCAGAAAGTATTGCTGGAAATTACTCTCCTTCAAGATGAAGCTGGAATTATTTGCCACGGCAAGGAGCAGTCGCAACATCATTTTTACGCCCAACCTCATCATTAAAGCAAGCAAAGCATCATGAACCAGGAACAACCTGTTGCCATGATTACCGGCGCAAGTTCCGGAATTGGTGAAGCCATTGCGCGTGTTTTGGCACAAGCTTCCCATCGTTTAATCTTGGCCGGAAGAAGAAAAGATCGGCTGGAAGCGCTTGCCAAAGAATTATCCCGCAACCACCACACATCAACCTGCATATTGCCCGTGGATGTGCGTAACCGCAATGAAGTAAATCAAGTCATTGACGCTTTACCGGTAGCCTGGCGCAACATCCGTATTCTGGTCAATAATGCCGGATTGGCCTGGGGTTTAGAGCCTGTGGATGAAGGTGACCCGGATAAATGGGATGCCATGATCGACACCAATGTGAAGGGCTTGTTGTATATGAGCAGGGCTGTTGTTCCCATGATGCCCAAAGATGGCACAGGGCATATCATCAACATCGGTTCCATAGCCGGTAAAGAAGTGTATGCAAATGGTGCGGTGTATTGCGCAAGCAAATTTGCCGTAGATGCCCTGAGTAAAGGGATGCGCATTGATTTGGCGAAATATCCCATCCGCGTTGGCTGCATACATCCCGGAGCTGTGGAAACAGAGTTCAGTATGGTGCGTTTTGATGGAGATGCTGCACGCGCAGCCAAAGTGTATGAGGGTTTCGAAAATTTAGTGGCTGCCGACGTCGCTGAAGCCGTATGGTTTATGCTGAATCGTCCGGCTCATGTGAATATCAACGAATTGACCATAATGCCAACGGCGCAGCCGGCGGCGGGTATTGTTCATAGGAACATCAATTAGGAACAGGGAAATGAGCAACAAGAATAAACACCGAAATGGTATTGTGTACAGCACCAATCCTGATTATCAGTTTCATCAGGAAGAAGAAGAGGAAACTCCGGAACCTGCAGCCCAGCAATTGTATGTGCGCCGGGAAGTGCGCAATGGCAAAGCCTGCGTGGTGGTGAAGGAATTCCGTGGTAAAACAGCCGATCTCAAAGAGCTTGAACGCACATTGAAAGCGGCCTGCGGTACCGGTGGAACGGCCAAAGAAGGTGAAATCTTAATCCAGGGAGAAGTACTCGATAAGGTGCGCGAACAATTGAAAAAACTCGGCTACAAAACGAAAGGTTAACGGCTACCGTTCTGCTCCAAGGGTGTTTCCCTCAAACGCTCACGAAACAGTTTTTTGAATTTTTCCACTTTCTCGCCAACCACGTAGTGGCAATAAGGGTTGTCGCTATTCAAACGGTAATAATCCTGATGGTATGCTTCCGCAGGATAGAACATGGAAAGTGGCTCTATCTCCGTAACAATGGCGCCTGAGTAAACGCCGGCTTCTTCCAGCGCTTTTTTACTGAGCAATGCTATGTCACGTTGGGTCTCTGTTATATAGTAGATGCCGCTTCGGTATTGAGTACCAACATCATTTCCCTGACGGTTCAACTGCGTAGGATCATGGATGCGCCAAAACACTTCAAGTAATTCAGCATAAGACACCGAATCAGGTTGAAAAATAATTTTTACAACCTCGGCATGGCCTGTTCGTCCGGTACACACTTCACGGTAGGCAGGGTTCTTAACTGTGCCGTTGCTGTAGCCGCTGATTACATCTACAATGCCTTTCATGTTCCGGTAAACGGCATCGAGGCACCAAAAGCAACCGCCGGCAAGTACGGCGGTATCTGTGTTTAATGAATCTGAATCGGTTGTTGGGTTCAACATGGTTGTTGCTGTTTGATGATTATTGTTGTGCTTCTGCCCGCAGTTACTGAATGAACCGAAGGCCAAAACACATCCAATGATGAGGTTAATTCCTGACATGTACGTAATGATTGAGCAATGCCACGCCACAACCTAGTAACATTCCTGCCAGCACGTCTGTTGGATAATGTTTTCCGGATGCGATGCGCAAGGTGGCAATACTTCCTGCCGTGATAAACGATGTTGCGCCGATAATTGTTCGCGCAGTTCCGGAAATCTCCAGGTTTTTAAGTGCAAGGGTTGTTGACGTGGCAATACAGAATGCAGCGGAGCTGTGTCCTGATAGAAATGAATAGCGTGCATCAAGGTTATTTCTCACAGATTCCGGAGTGGTTAATGAGTAAACCAAAGGCCGTGAACGCAGCTTCAATAGTTTGATGCCTTGTGTGATGTTCATGGTCCATAATAAGGATTGCGCACCAACCATTGCTGCGCTGTAAAGTTCGGGATACTTGCTACGGCTTATGCCCACGATTAAAGGAATTGCCAATTGCGACGCCATAAGCAGGTCTGAACACTTTGCCTGTTTTGGGCGATACTGATAAGAAAACCAATAATCAGGACCCCGTTTAATTTCTGGTTTCGCCGTTGGAACGGGAAGTGATTTTTGTTGGAAGTGCCTGTATTGAAGAAAGCCCTGAAGGGCGATACCTGATATGCTTATGGCAAGGTCGCTCTTCGGACGAAATTCGTAGCCTTGGGCCAACAAAATTCCTTGTGATTGAATGGTCGTGTTCCATGTTGTAAGTGTCAAAATGACACTAAGTTTTAAAGAAAAAAAGTGTTTTTGCAACACCTTGGTAATCAGCGCAAACCCGCGCTGGTATTGAGCATCACCTTGGAGCATGATTTTCATTCCTGAACGGCAAAGATTCATCAATTTTCGGAGTCGATGGTGTTTAAAAATGTACCTTTGCAGCGCTAATTAAAGCCCTCATTATTCATGAAGAACACAGAAATTCTGAACCACATTGCCCAAAAGGCAGGGAAATTGTATCAGAACCTCAGCACCGACGAATTGGTTGCGCAGGCTATTGAGCGAAAAGAAGGCATCATTACCGATACCGGTGCACTGGCAGCAGACACAGGTTCCTTTACAGGCCGTTCACCTAAGGACAAGTTCGTGGTAAAAGACGCCAATACCGAAGCTACGGTTTGGTGGGGTTCTGTGAATCAGCCTTTTGGTTCGGATCAGTTCGATGCCTTGCTTGGGAAGGTGTTGCGTCATTTGGAAAACAAGACGCTGTTTCACCGCCGCGCTTATGCTTGTGCCGATCCGCGTTTTCGTTTGAACATTGATGTAGTTACGGAAAGTGCATACCAGAACCTTTTTGCCAAGCATCTGTTCCTTCGTCCCGGCAGCGAAGAAATTTTAAATGAACCCATTGAATGGCTCATACTTGCCGCCCCGTCTTTTCACGCTGTTCCTGCGGAAGATGGCACCCGGCAGCATAATTTCACCATTGTTGATTTCACCAGAAAAATTGTGCTGATTGGTGGATCAGGTTATACCGGTGAAATCAAGAAAAGCATCTTTACCGTTTTGAATTACGTGCTTCCTCAGGAGCGCAATACGCTCAGCATGCACTGTTCGGCAAACATTGGTGAACGAGGTGATACGGCAATTTTCTTTGGGTTGAGCGGTACCGGAAAAACCACCCTGAGTGCCGATCCGGCAAGAAAACTGATTGGTGATGATGAGCATGGCTGGTCTGATGACGATATCTTCAATTTTGAAGGTGGATGCTATGCAAAATGCGTAAACCTTACTGAAGAAAAAGAACCCCAAATCTGGAACGCCATCAGACATGGAGCTTTGGTAGAGAATGTGCGTTTTATTGAGGGGACCAATACCGTTGACTACGACGATATTTCGGTAACTGAAAACACCCGCGTGGCTTATCCCATCAATCACATTGACAATGCTGCCGTTCCTTCCATTGGAAAAACACCCAAGAACATCTTCTTCCTCACAGCGGATGCATTTGGCGTTTTGCCACCCATCAGCCGTCTGACTCCAGGCCAGGCCATGTACCATTTCATCAGCGGATATACGGCTAAGGTAGCCGGAACCGAAGCTGGTGTTACCGAACCACAGGCTACGTTTTCGGCGTGCTTCGGTAAAGCCTTCCTTCCTTTACATCCGGGAAAATATGCGCTGATGCTCGGCGAAAAGTTGCACCATCATCCGCACATCCGTGTGTGGCTTGTGAATACTGGTTGGACCGGTGGCCCTTATGGTGTTGGCTCCAGGATGAAACTTGCCTACACCCGTGCAATGATTACGGCTGCGTTGAATGACGAGTTGGAACATGTGGAATATCAGAACCACCCCGTTTTTGGCATCAGCATGCCACTTAGTTGCCCCGGCGTGCCTTCAGAATTGCTGAATCCCAGAAACACCTGGGAGGATAAATCGGCTTATGATGCAAAGGCAAACCATCTGGCGCGTTTATTCAATGAAAATTTTGCAGGTTTTGCCAGCGGCGTAAACGATGAAGTGAAGGCTGCTGCTCCAAAAGAACAAGCTTCGGCCTAAAACATATTTTCTTAAAATAGAAGCCGGTTGCCTGTGGGAGCCGGCTTCTTCTATTTAGATGGCTTCTGCAACAACAAATGTGCTGCCGCCAATAAATATGAAG
>JBEDND010000124.1:0-6370 GCA_041170785.1 Bacteroidota bacterium
TTCTGTTTACCTCTTCCATCGGCAGAAAGGTGCTGATGGCATTGACCGGTTTATTTCTCGTCCTTTTTTTGATCATTCACCTGCTCGGAAACCTGCAATTGCTGAAGGATGACGGTGGCTATGCGTTTAACAAATACGCGTGGTTTATGACCACCAATCCGCTGATCAAAACAGTTTCCTACCTTTTGTACGCCACCATTTTGTTGCATGCCTTTAAAGGCCTGTATCTGGCGTTTCAAAACAGGAAAGCACGGGGCGCTAAAGCTTATGGCGCTTACAATGGCGGAGCAAACAGCCATTGGACCAGCAGAAACATGGGCCTGCTCGGAACCGTGATATTGTTGTTCATCGTGGGCCACATGGCAGATTTCTGGTGGGAATACAAATTCGGAGATATTCCCTGGACCAAATACGAAACCAGCATCATTGATGAAACCACAACCGCTACGGATATGTCTTCCGAAGATCATGGCGCGCACATCCGCATGGGCGTAGCCGGCGATAAAGAGGTGTTCATTACCAAAGACCTGTACAAGGAAACCGCCGAAGCCTTCGAACAAGGATGGCTTGTGGCGCTGTATGTGCTGGCCATGGCCATGATTGCCTTTCACCTGTGGCATGGATTCGCCAGCGCGTTCCAGTCACTGGGCATCAATCACTCCGGATGGAATCCATTAATCAAAGGCCTTGGTGTGATTGTGAGCGTGGCCATTCCGATTGGTTTTGCCATCATTCCACTCTACGTTTATTTCCTCAAGTAATCAGCTAATATCTGCACAACATGAGTAAAACACTTGATTCCAAAATTCCTGCAGGTCCATTAGCAGAAAAATGGACCCAATACAGAAGCACGGTTCCTTTGGTGAATCCTGCCAACAAGCGCAGCCTGGAAGTAATTGTGGTGGGAACCGGTCTTGCCGGTGCCAGCGCCGCCGCCACCCTTGCCGAACTTGGTTACAAGGTGAAGGCGTTCTGCTTTCAGGATTCTCCCCGCCGCGCACACAGCATCGCGGCTCAGGGCGGCATTAACGCAGCTAAAAACTACCAGAACGACGGCGACAGCGTGTACCGTTTGTTCTACGATACCATCAAAGGCGGTGACTACCGCGCGCGTGAAGGCAACGTATATCGCCTCGCGGAAGTGAGCGTGAACATCATCGACCAATGTGTGGCACAAGGTGTTCCATTTGCCCGTGAATACGGCGGAACCCTGAGCAACCGTTCTTTTGGCGGTACTCAGGTGCAGCGCACGTTCTACGCAGCAGGTCAAACCGGTCAGCAGTTGCTGCTGGGTGCCTACAGCGCCCTGGAAAGACAGGTTGGTCTGGGCAACGTGAAAATGTATGCCCGTCATGAAATGCTCGACGTGGTAACCATCGAAGGTAAAGCCCGCGGCATCATCGCCCGCAACTTGGTGACAGGCAAGCTGGAACGCCACTTCGGCCATGCAGTATTGCTGTGCACAGGCGGATATGGAAACGTGTTCTACCTGAGCACCAACGCCATGGGCAGCAATGTGACCGCAGCATGGAAAGCCCACAAAAAGGGTGCTTATTTCGGCAACCCCTGCTTCACCCAGATTCACCCAACCTGTATCCCCGTTTCAGGCCATTACCAGAGTAAGCTTACCCTGATGAGTGAGTCGCTGCGTAACGACGGACGCATCTGGGTTCCCAAGAAAAAAGACGACAATCGTCACCCCAACGATATTCCGGAAGAAGAGCGTGACTATTACCTGGAACGCCGTTATCCCGCCTTCGGAAACCTGGTTCCCCGCGACATTGCCAGCCGCGCCGCTAAAGAGCGCTGTGATGCCGGTTATGGTGTAGGACCCAGCAAGATGGCCGTTTATCTGGATTTTGCTTATAACTTGAAGCACAAATACGGACGCGCAGAAGCCAGTAAGCTCGGCATTGAAAACCCCGATGATGCCACGCTGGTTCGTCTGGGCAGGGAAGTGGTGAAGGAGAAATACGGAAACCTGTTTGACATGTACAAACAAATCACCAACGAAGATCCTTATGAAGTGCCGATGCGCATTTATCCCGCCGTGCATTATACGATGGGCGGACTTTGGGTAGATTATGAACTGATGACCACCGTTCCTGGTTTGTACGCCCTGGGCGAAGCCAACTTCAGCGACCACGGCGCCAACCGCCTCGGTGCATCTGCGCTCATGCAGGGTCTGGCCGACGGTTACTTTGTAATTCCCTATACCGTTGGTTCTTACCTGAGCAAAGAAATCCATACCAAGGCCATCTCCACAGATCATGAAGCGTTTCTTGAAGCGGAGCAAGCTGTTCAGGAAAAGCTGGATCAATTCCTCAGCATACAGGGAAATAAAACGGTGGAAAGCTACCATCGTGAACTGGGGCTGATTATGTGGAACAAATGTGGCATGGCCCGCAGCGAAGCAGGCTTGAAAGAGGCCATCCAAGAAATCCGCGCCCTGCGTGAAGATTTCTACAAGAATGTACGAGTGCCCGGCAGCAAGGAAGGGTTTAATCCTGAACTGGATAAAGCGGGTCGTGTGGCAGACTTCCTCGAGCTGGGTGAACTGATGTGCCTGGATGCGCTGGATCGCAACGAAAGCTGCGGAGGCCACTTCCGTGAAGAATACCAAACCGAAGACGGAGAAGCCCTGCGCGACGACGAAGCTTATCGCTACGTGGCCGCCTGGGAATACAAAGGTGGAAACGACTGGAGCCTGCACAAAGAGCAGCTCGATTACGAAAACATTAAAATAGCACAAAGGAGCTACAAGTAAAAAACAACATCATGGGTAGCGAATCAATGAAAATCACGCTGAAGGTATGGCGCCAGCCAAGCAACAAGGCTGAAGGTAAATTTGAAACCTATCAACTTCAGCACGTAAGTCCGGATATGAGTTTCCTGGAAATGTTTGACGTGCTCAACGAGCAAATCATTACTGAAGGAGGCGATCCGGTAGCTTTTGACCACGACTGCCGCGAAGGAATTTGCGGGATGTGCAGCATGTTCATCAACGGACGTCCGCATGGTCCTAAGCAAGGTGTGACCACCTGCCAGCTGCACATGCGCAGCTTTAAGGACGGTGATACCATCGTGGTAGAACCCTGGAGGGCCCAGTCTTTCCCGGTGATTAAAGATCTTGCCGTAGATCGGAGCGCCTTTGACAGGGTTATCGCTGCCGGCGGTTTTGTATCGGTAAATACCGGCAATGCCGTGGATGCAAACTCCATCCTGATTCCTAAAGACACTGCCGATGAAGCGTTTGCCGCTGCTACCTGTATTGGTTGCGGTGCTTGTGTGGCTGCCTGCAAGAACAGCAGCGCCATGCTGTTTGTCAGTGCCAAGGTGAGCCAGCTAGCCCTGCTTCCTCAGGGACAGGCAGAACGCGAAAATCGTGTAATCGCGATGGTTGACCAGATGGATAAGGAAGGTTTCGGCTCCTGTACCAATACCGGTGCATGCAGCGCAGAATGTCCAAAAGGCATTGACCTGAGCAACATCGCCCGCATGAACCGCGAATACGTGCGCGCCAAGCTGGTGAGCAAGTAATCTTTCTAAAGAAATGTTCGGGAACAGGGAATCCAATGGGTTCCCTGTTTTTGTTTAGAAGCTGATTCCAATACCCAGCATCCACCAGCGCCGGGGCAGTTCTGCGCCCATGATGTCAGCATAACGCAGGTTGCCGAGGTTCATACATTGTAAGCGAACATTTAAGCGATTGTCAGGACGATTCCAACTCAGGTTTCCGTTCATGACCAAATAGGATTGGCTGATTTCTTTGTTGATGACCAGGGCAGTTTCCGCAGTGCGTTGCTTCCAAACCCCGTTTATACCCAGAAAAAACTGACGTCGTTGCAGTATGAGCTGCGCATTGGCCAATAAACCTGCATTTCCCGCCACATACTTGGAAATTCCTTGGCTGCTGCCATTATTGCTGAAGCGCAAGGCGGTGAATCCTCCCATGATCATGGCCTTCCATTTTCGGTAAATTGTTCCCTGCCATTGCACATCGGCTTCGATGCCGGAGGTACTCAGCGGCGTGAGGTTTTGCGCGTAGAAATAGCTGCGACCAGTGTCAATTTTGGGATTAGCCGGAATGTACAGCCCTTTGAGGTACAGGAAGTCAATCAGGTTGTTGCTGCGCCGCAGAAAGGCCGTGCCGCGCAAGGTCAGGTGCTTGCCCGGCTTCAGGTCCAGGCCCGCTTCGTAGTTCCACGCGAATTCAGGTTTCAGCAATGGATTGCCCAGGTTGCGTCCCGCTGCCAACACACCCGGAAGTCCGGTGGAAACGTAGCGCTCGGTAAAGTCGGGATTGCGGAAGCTGCGGCTGAAGCCGCCGCGAATGGTGACGATGCCGCTCCGATAAGATGCATTGATTTGCGGGGTAAGGTGCGTTCGATTCAGGGCATCCAGCGTAAGTCGCATTCCTCCGTTGATGTGGAGTGGAATCTGCTTTCCACTATAGAAAAGCTGCGCATACACACCTGCTTCATGTTCCTGATGATTTCCGCGGTCATTGCTCTTGATGTCCCGTCCGAAGTACTGCATGCCCGTTTGCAGATACACGTTTCTGGAATTGGGACTTAGTTGATAGCGGTGGAATACCTGTGCCTGCCACAACCACATGATGTGGTAATTGCCTGTAAATGCGGGATTAAACAGAAAAGAGTCTGTGGTGCGCTGCATGGCGGCCTGAACCTGCGTCATGCTGCGTTTGTTGTGCAAGATGACGATGCTTTGTTGTAGGCTCAGCCGGCGCAACCATTCCTGAGATTTGTCGGCGGTGCTACGGGTGTAAAAGAATCGTGCGTTGAAGTCGTAGAGGGAGCCTGTTACGCGGGTTGTCGAAACGGTTTTTGCACCCCAACGTCCGGTATAGGTCAGCGCAGCAATGCTGTTCCGGAAGTTTCCCCGGATGCTGTCGCCGCTCAAAAGTTGTCCGGGGCTGCTGTTGTGCATGTAGGAGGCGCTGATGTTGTTCTTTCCTTTAACATCGGTAAACGAAGCGTAAGCCTGCACACCCAGGTAATTCCACTCGCCTCCGTATAGGTTGCTGCTGAATTTCTTCCCTAGAAGCAATGCCTTGCCGCTGTAAGATTTGGTGATGATGTGGATAACTCCGCCCACAGCTTCCGGCCCGAAATTCATGGCCGCCGGACCTTTAATCACTTCTATATGGTCAATTTCGGCAGGAACAACCGGGATGTTTCCGTTGAAATGTCCCGTGAGGGGGTCGTTGATGCGCAGCCCATCCACCAGGATCAATACCTGCTGAAACGTGCTTCCGCGCATGGTGATGTCTGCCTGACTGCCAAAACCACCGCGCTGCTGCACTTCTATGCCCGGTAGGTGTTTCAACAAATCATCCCAATGCACACTTGGCAACTGCCTCAACACGGCGCCATCCACATAGGTGATGTTTCTGCCTAAATCAGCCCTTGCCTGCCTGAAACTGCTGGAACGGATTTCGGCAGCCTCCATGGAAATCGTGTCTGACTGCCCATGCACTTCCATGATTGCGCAGGGAAGCAACAGCGCAAGGCAAATCCCGAATTTCAAGTACAAGGAAGGAGTGCTGCCGGCGCGTGAAAGGACTTGATACATGTCGCCGCGAAGTTAATCACCGGCGTGCAGGGCTGCTTGTTTTAGTGTTGTAGAGGTTCCCAGATCTCAAGCCGAAAGGGGAATGTATGTTGGTCATCGGCAGAATGTGCTTCCGAAGAAACACAATGCCAGCCATGTTCAGGCATGCGGAAATGCACCGTAGCCTCCGGAAATCGGGCATCCACACGGGTGAAGTAAATCCTTCCCGCCAGGGGCAAAGCCTGCTGATAGAGCATTCCTCCGCCAATCACGAACACTTCGGTCTCGTCGGAAGCGGAAGCCGAAGCCAAAGCAGATTCCAGGCTGTCGAAAAACTCATAGCCTTCGCGGAGTTCCTTTGTGCTGCGGCTCACCACCAGGTTGCGGCGTCCGGGCAAAGGCCTGCCGATGCTCTCCATGGTTTTTCGACCCATCACCATCGGATGCCCAAGCGTATGCTTCTTAAACCAGCGGAAATCATCCGGCAGATGCCAAAGCATGCGGTTTTCATGTCCGATGGCGCCATCAACGGCTGCTGCAACAATCAGGGAAATAACGGGTTTCAAGGGCCGTAAAATTAGCATATTCCCTGCTTTGGGCGCTTTTGTTCCCTAATTTTGCCCCATGCACCGATCACATACCTGTGGAGAATTGAGGTTAAGTCATGCCGGAACAAAGGTTACCCTGGCCGGTTGGGTAGCCCGCAACCGCAAAATGGGCGGACTGGTTTTTGTTGACCTGCGCGACCGCTACGGCATCACCCAACTTTCCTTCAACGAGGCCGTGAATGCTGAAC
>JBEDND010000125.1:0-12761 GCA_041170785.1 Bacteroidota bacterium
GGCGAATGATGCATCTTGCGGCTGTTTGCGCGCATAATTTTTCAAATGCATGTATCAGCATGGGGCAAGAGTTGGCACTTGAAGCTGGTTGTTCGCCGGAAGCACTGAATCCGATGCTTCAAAACATGATGAATCAGCTGTTGAAACAGCCTGCGCGATTATTGCAAACCGGGCCGGCAATGCGCGGTGATGTACAGTCCATGAATGCGCACCTCAACCTGCTTCAGGATCACCCTGAAATGGCTGTATGTTACCGGGCCATCAGTGACTTTATTCGATTTCAATCAAAAAAAATAGAAAAGGGTTAATAATTCTCGATTTTTTCATTAATCTTGTTTATCCAATAGGCGGCAAATCGCTGCTCCAAGATTATGGTTACCTACCTCAACAACAAAAAAAGAATACCGGTTTTTGAATATTATCATTTACTGCTCTTCTTTAATCCGGACGATTACAAACCCATGGCCATATATGGAGCTTTTGGCGATAAAGTGCTGCGTGCCGAAGTCGAATTTCACCAGGGAGTATTCAGTAAAGTAGAAACATCGCCGGTAGCTGGATATGAAGTTTTGGACGATGAGGATGCCCAGCGTTTTGTGCGCATTATTGATTTGTACCTGAGTGACATTGTACGCGCTTGGACGGATTTCTACGTGTATCGACGTGAAATTTCCAATGAGGTGATTCAGCGAAGAATTAACTAATTCCTTAAAAATACAGCCAGGTCAGGAAGGCAGCACCTGCGATTATTCTGTACCATCCGAAATATTTAAAACCGTATTTCCGAAGGAATTGTACAAATCCCTTCATGGCGAAATAAGCCACGATGAAGGCCACCAGATTTCCCAGCAGTAAGTTGATGATGTTTTGGTCCAGCAGCTCATCAGCATTTTTATACACTTTGTAGAGGCCTGCTGCCGCAAGGGTTGGAACGGCCAGGAAGAAGGAAAAAGCTGCTGCGGTATTTCGGTTCATACCTGCAGCCATTCCTCCAATGATGGACGCCGCAGATCTTGAAACCCCGGGAATCATGGCGGCACACTGACTCAATCCTGCCAAAAATGCCTGACGGTCGCTGACATCCTGTAATGCATCCATATCAGAACCAGGGAAAAGCCTGTCTGCAAACACAAGGAAGAATCCCACAGAGATAAGCATGACCGGAACAACCCAAGGCATTCCAAGCAACAGTTCAAGCTGGTCGTCGAACAAGTAACCTAAAACAGCGGCGGGTATGAAACCAACAATCAGTCGTCTGTAAAAAACAAAGTCGAAGCTGAAGAATTGTTTTGGGTATAAGCTTACCACGCTGAGGATGGCACCGAATTGTATGGCGATGATGTAGGTTTCACTGAAGCTGGAATTGATGCCCATGAGGGCTTTGGCCATGCTCAGATGACCCGTACTGCTTACTGGAAGAAATTCGGTAAGCCCTTCAACGATGGCCAGAAAAATGGCCTCCCACGTGCTCATGCTTCTGCAGCATCGTTGCCACCTTTATACATGATGGCATAAACACCAAGCATCAGGCCGCCCATCACCACGATGGGGGCAACAATCGTTTTGGTCGCGTTGTATATATCATCCTTGCCGTACATGAGTACAAATCCAATAACCACAATGGCAAAGGAGGCAATCATCAGCAGATAGTTCTGACGGCTGAAAATGAAGCTGCGCGTGATTTTAGCAGACACTTTGGGAGCAGGAACATTTTTCCTGGAGTTTGGGTTGGAAACAGGCTTTTTGTTGGCCATGGTACAATCAGTAAAGTTGGTCTATTTTCATGCGAAGATACTTCCTTGCTCCAAACCATGCGCTGATGGCGGCAAGAATAATACCCGATAGCAGGAGTGATGCTGTTAAAATCAGCAATGGCAGTGTCAAAGCTTGGGGATCAAAGGCCGACATGCCCAATTTATATACAAAGAAGCTGAGGGTTAGTGCCAGTAGGCCAATTGCAATAATCCATCCCCAAAGGGCAAAACTTACAAATCGAAAGATAAATGGCCTGATGATGAAAAATTCCGTAGCGCCTACGAGCTGCATGCTTTTGATCAGAAATCTGCTGGCGAAGATGCTCAACCGCAGTGCGCTGCTGATCAGGGAAATGGCCACCAGTACCAACATCAGCGATAGAACCCCAATCACCCATTGAGCAGTATTGATGTTCTTGGTAATTTGATCGAGCATGTCCGGCTGGTAACGCACTTCATCTACCATTTTGTTGGACTGAATCATGGCCGTTATGGCTTTTACGCTAGCCGGAGCAGCGTATGCTGCCTTCAGGTGAAGTTCTGTTTTATGTGGAAAGAAATTCACGCCATAGTACTGAAGAAAATCTTCTCCATACTCTTCAGTCATTTTTTGTGCAGCGATGTTCTGATGTACAAACAATGCACTTTTTGCCCAAGGCTTCTTCCCCAGCACAGAGGAAAATGATTCTGCCTCCAGCGCATCGGTGCTGTCTTTGAAGAACACTTCAATGAGGAATTCTTCTTTTAGGCTCTTGGATGCCTCGCGCGCAAAAATGACAGATAATCCGAGCAATCCCAGAGAAAACAACACCAGCCCGATGCTGACAACAGAGGGAATGCCTGAGGGGCGACGTTTTCGTGTTTTGCGTTCTAATTCCACCACAGTGCAAAAGTCTTTGCTTCCGCCCGATTTTGGGCGAAGAAGTTATGAACGAATCCAGGGAATTTTCAAAGGATGTTAGGATAGCCGAGAACTATGCATACCTTTGCAGCCCGATTCGGGGAGTAGCGCAGCCCGGTAGCGCATCTGCTTTGGGAGCAGAGGGCCGCAGGTTCGAATCCTGTCTCCCCGACGTCAAAAGCCTCAGATTTTCTGGGGCTTTTTTTATTGCCCGTATTCAGGAATGAAGGTGTAATGATTGCTTGTACAGCATGCGAACAATTCCATCCACCAGCCCAATTCGCGGAACAAAAACTTCTTCGGTACCGCTCCAGCGCATCATCTGGGTATAAATGGTCAAGGCAGGCACAATCACCTGGGCGCGGTCTTCGCGCAATTTGTATCGGTGCATGCGTTCAGTTACCGTGCATGGCTCCAGTACTTCAAGCAACTTTTTCAGTGTTTGGTATTTCAAGGGTTTGTCTTCCTTGGATTTAGACAGCGCATACACCTTGTTGATGTTGCCTCCGCTGCCAATAAATTTTACCTTGGGATATTCTTTTGAAATGCCCTTGAGAAATTTTTTTAAAGCGTCCCAGTCATCAATGGTGACTTTCCCTTGCATCAGCCTGATGGTGCCGATATTGAATGACTCTTTAAATAAGGCACGCTGGCCGGTAAATAATGATACTTCAGTACTTCCTCCGCCAACATCAACATACAATAATGACCCATCATCCTGACTGATGGTTTCAGCAATATGTGTTTCATAAACTATTGAGGCCTCTTCTTTCCCGCTGATTACGTCAATCTCAATGCCTGTTTCCTGATGAATTTCGGCAATCAGCTCGGCGGTATTCAGGGCATCACGCATGGCCGATGTTGCACATGCACGGTAGTGTTGTACTTCGTACAATTCCATGATGCTTTTAAAGGCCTTCATGGTTTGGCGTAATTTTAGGCTGCGTTTGGGACCAATGCTTCCGTGGTCAAACACATCGATTCCCAGCTGCAGTGGAATGCGCAACAGGTTCAATTTAGTAAAATCAATGCCTTCAGCATGGTAGGGTTTTGCTTCCACCACCAACAGGCGGGCGGCATTTGATCCAATATCAATGGCTGCGAGAATCAATGGGTGTATTTTTTTGATTGAAGGTAATGATAAATTTCTACCTGGGCGCGGTGTTGTGGTTCCCCGGCAGCCGTTGCAACATATGCATTTTGTTGCTCATTGTCCAAAATCCTCGCCTTTACATTTTCACGCAACTGGATGTCTAAAATATCTATCAATTCCTGTTGAATGATGGGTGATTCAATGCGGCATGCCGCTTCAATCCTGTGGTCAAGGTTGCGTATCATCCAATCGGCTGAGGAAATAAACACCTGTTGTTTGCCACCATTGTGGAATACCATCACCCGCGCATGTTCCAGATATTGGTCAACAATGCTGATGGCATGGATGCTCTTTTTAAATCCTTTTTGTTCGGGGCGGATGGTGCAGATGCCGCGAATAACCATGTGGATGTCCACTCCAGCGCGGGCCGCTTCATACAGGCGTTCTTTCAGTTGTGGATCAACTAGGCTGTTGAGCTTGAGGGTAATGGCCGCTTTTTTCTTTTTCCGGGCGGCTTTAATTTCTTTCTGAATCTGTTCATCAAAAAAATCGCGCATGCCATTTGGTGCACATATTAACTTCTTCAAGTTGCTTATTTGCGCTGCTTTGGGCTCCGGAAGTTCAAGCACGGTGAATATCTTCATGGCGTCGGCAAGCAGCACTTTGTCTGTGGTCAACAGCATATGGTCGGCATAAATCTGAGCGGTTTGCTCGTTCATGTTGCCGGTAGCGATGAATCCGTACCATTTTGTTTTACCGAATTCCCTTTTTCGGATGACGCACATCTTCGCATGAATTTTCATGTTGGGAATTCCCAGACAAACCTTTACGCCAGCTTCTTCCAATACAGATTTCCAATGCAGATTGGCTTCTTCATCAAAACGCGCCCGCAATTCAATCACAACCGTAACCTGCTTGCCATTGCGCACTGCGTTTACAAGGGCATTGATGATTTTCGAATCTTTGGCAAGTCGGTAAGCCGTAAGGTGTATGCTTTGTACAAAAGGATCGATGGCCGCTTCGCGCAATAAATCAATCACCGAATCAAATGAATGATATGGGAAATGAAGCATGATGTCGCCACGATCCATCACTTCCATGATGCGGCAAGGTTGTATCAGCAGCGGATGTACAAATGGTCTGGGACGGGGTGTTAAATCTTCAAATACCGACTTCGGGAAATTCATGAAGTCCTTGAAGTTGTGTATGCGTCCTCCGGGAATCAGGGAATCCTTTTTAGATAAATTGAGTCGTTTCGACAAATATTCCAACAGCGCAGGGTCAATGGTACGGTCATATACAAAGCGGGTAGCTTTGCCTTTGCTGCGCTGCTTCAGGCTTTTTTCCAGCATGGCGATAACGTTCAGCTGGATGTCGTTATCGGTTTCCAGTTCGGCATCGCGCGTCAATTTGACGATATGACTGCTGAACCTGTTAAATCCGAAGGGTGCAAACAGGTTTTTCAGGTTGAAACGGATGATGTCTTCCAACAAGATGATGTCTTTGCGCCCGGCTTCCGATGGCAAGATCACAAAACGAGGCAACACGCGCTCGGGAACTTCAATCAGGGCATAACGCTGCAACATGGGGTTATTGTTGTTCCCCAGAACACATGCCAAATAGATACTGCGGTCGCGCAACATGGGTGCTTGAGGCATGCTCTCAATCATCAATGGCACAATTTGGGTGCGCACCTGTTGTTCGAAGAATTCCTGCACAAACTGCTTTTGCGCTGCTGTGAGCTGTCGCTCCGTGCGCAAATGCACATGATGACGCTGTTCCAACAGCTTAATGATGTCCGCAAATGTTTTGTCGAAGGTATGCTGTTGTTCCAGCACCATCTCGTGGATGTTGTTCAGGATTTTCCGCGGGTTGTTTTCAAGGTGGATTTTTTGTCCAATATCTGTGCGAAGCATCTTGAATAAAGTTGCTACCCGTACCCTGTAGAATTCATCAAGATTGTTGGAGAAAATACCCAAAAAACGGAGTCGGTCATACAGGTGAACTTCCTCGTCACGGGCTTCCTGTAGTACACGTGCGTTGAACGCCAACCAACTGATGTCGCGAACAATGGACTGCTGTTTCACAGTGCGGCAAGCTACAGGGTCGGCGTTGCCTGTGGATGAACGATATATTTCGTGTTTGTTAAGTAAGTGTAAAGAAAAACCTTATGGATTCAGTTGCCAATGTTTCGGATTTGCCATCAACAAACGTGCATAAGGTCTTAAAAAATTGCGCAATGGTTTGATGATTGCTGGCGACCAGTTTGCAGGAATAACATCTAAATAGGGTTCCAAAATGCAGGTTACGGCATGGAATCGAATATTCAAACTATTTCTGCGCTGGTAACGATACCTCAACGCCAGTGCATAAACATGGTTTGCAGGCCAGGCATCTGCATCACCTTCGCAACGCAATACAACTTCTCCGGTTCCTTTATTGCAGATCAAATGGGTTGTTTTGCGCGGCAATTCAAGTCGTTTACCTGCGGGAATACGCGATAATTGCTTGTCGGCCCAAACCACCAATGTACCTTTTGTTACCCGTCCGGAATGGTCTAATTGCTCATGCCAGTGAGTTGCCGACCCTCCCGCACCGGGGGCGAAACAAAACTCACAATGAACTTTGCCGGCTTCTACATGCAGGATTTTTAGGGTAACTCCTTCAGCTTCATTGAAGAAGGATTGCCCCGGACGAAGGGAAGCTTCCGCGTCCTCCAGCTTAATGGGGAAAAACCATTGAAGGCAATGTGGGAGCAGCAATACTCCCAAGGTTAGTAAGGCTGTAGTCATGGTGGGGGAAGTTGTGCCTGTGCAGCATGTGAAGTTTTGTTATAAGTGCTTGAACGCCAGCAATTTAGGGGATTTATCTTAAATAAATACAAACTACTTGGCGTGTGCAGGCTGCAAGTGCTTCCGTACATCAAGTGCCAGTGGTCAACTGGAAGCATGTTCGAAGGGTTTGCCAGGCTTCTGCCTCCAGAAGCAATCTGGAACTTTGTGAAGGGGTCAGGTTGGGCTCTGCAGTTGATGAAAACGATGGTTTTTTATTCCGACGCAAAGCGGAGTGTCTGTCCGCCGGCACGCTGCAGCAGAAATACTCCTGAGCCGAGGGACAACGGGATTCTTGACATTCCCGCCTTCACCTGCACCCGGAAAACACATCGGCCACTAAAGTCCAGAATGTACATTGTTTCAGGTTCGCGTAACGTGGTTACCAAGGTGCCGGCTGTGTAATAACAGTTGAAATCAGCGCTTACAGAGGTCACGGAAGTATTGTTTTCCAGTGGAACCTTCTCCACGAAATAGGAAATTGTTTTGCAGGAATTATCATATACCGCATAGTTCACCAAACCTCTGGTGATATCGTCGTATCCATCATAGATGCCGGCCTCTACAGTGGCCGAATCCTGTGAACAGAAACAGTTTTTATATACCTGGAAATTCTTGTCGGTAAGGTTTTCAAGGTTATGGGTGGTATTGTCGCAAATCTGATTGCTGTCAATCACGGTGGTCTTGGGGTCATAAGCCAGAACCTGCACCCCAATTTCATTTTCGTTGATTTCGTTGTACATCATCCGGCCTTTGTCTCCCAGTCTGATGGCTACTCCGTTTTTATCGAAGAAGCTATTGTAAATACGGCAATTAAAGGCCGCTTCAATACCCACTTGGTTGGCGGAAAATTTGCAATCGCTGATGTCAAGTTCGGAGCATTCCGCAAAGGCTTTATTGTTGTTGTAGAATTCACATTCGCGCACCGTTCCGGGAGTGCTTACGATGTTGTTTTGATTGCCGTTAAAAACACATTTGTCAAGGTCCATTTTCCCTGACCAGGTAAAAGAACAGAAGTTCTTGTTGAACAGACAATGCTTCGCTGTGATGGAACCGTATTGATATTGTGCAGCCTGACCAACAGCATTCCCTGTGAACGTACACGAGTCGTAAATTAGGTCGGCATTAAGCTGCAGGGCGTAGTTGTTAGAACTAAACAAACAGTTATGGAATGAATAGCTGAAACCCGGCTGACTGATGTCATTGTACAAGCCGTTGAAAGATTGGTGCAACTCGAAATAGTCCATATCCACCGTTCCGCCCTGGCTTCCTTTGATGCGGATGCCATCCCAATTGTAAAAGCCCGGTTTGGTATCGGTACTGGTAAACACAATTGGTTTTGAAGCAGTACCTCGGGCAATCAGTTTTCCCCGAATTTCCAGATAGCGATAGTTGCCCGTGTTGAACGAAGAATCGGCCTTTACTTTCACAACCACGCCCGGTTCAATGGTGAGTGTTTTTCCGGGAAATACCACGATGGAACCGGTCACCAGATACGGACTTCCTGAAAGTGTCCAGGTGGTGTTTTGGTAAATACCGCCTGAAACAGGACTTTGGGCCTTAAGATTTGTTGCAGTGGGAAGCGCCGAAAGTAGCAGGCAAAAAAGTGAACTGCGATGGGAAAAAGAGGGCAACATGGGTAAGTAACCAAACTTAGGGGCAATTGTTTTGGGTGTGTTGTCTGGATACGTGTTGGGAATTTCAGAAACCAGCGCAAATGCAGCGAAACAAACCTTGCGATCCCGGTTTGCTTGCCGGAGGCAGGCAACCGCGCAGCGCAGCCTCGCGGTGGATGAATAGAATATATAAAAAACTAGCGATCCCGGTTTGCTTGCCGTAGGCAGGCAACCGCGCAGCGCAGCCTCGCGGCGGATGAATAGAATATATAAAAAACTAGCGATCCCGGTTGGACTCGAACCAACGACCCACAGCTTAGAAGGCTGTTGCTCTATCCAACTGAGCTACGGGACCAAATCGAGGCGCGAAAATAGGGAAACAGAAGGATTTTACCGCCGCCCCGCTGCTGCGCAGCGGGGGCTTTTTTGTACCCTCCTTACATCAAACTTTGTTTGCCGCCGGCGGGATGATGCTTGCTGTGCGCGCATGAACCCGTATGGGGGAGCCATGCAAGAAAAAGCCGCCCCGCTGCTGCGCATTGTTTTTCGTCTCTGCTTGTGAATGATACGGGATTATGCTTGCTGTGCGCGCATGAACCCGTATGGGGGAGCCATGCAAGAAAAAGCCGCCCCGCTGCTGCGCAGCGTGGGCTTTTTTTATGCTTCTGTCGCTCAAACTTCGTTTGGCGCCTTTCAGCATAAAAAAAAGCCGCTTTGCGGGCGGCTTTTTCTTGCGGTGAGGGCGGGATTCGAACCCGCGTTACGACGTTAAATCGTAAGGCAGTTTAGCAAACTGCTGGTTTCAGCCGCTCACCCACCTCACCAGCGGGTGATTCTGAAAAATCAGGCCGCAAATATAGCAGAATTTCCATCCGTTTTTCAAAGAATTCTTGAAAAATCATGCAGCCATTTCCACTATAATTGAAACTCAATCATGGCCGCAGGAAACGAACATTTTAAGTTTAGGGATATCAAAACCTATTGCAGTACAGAATGGCTGGCGAACAACACCAAAAAATACCGTTCTGTGTTTGATGAGCAGGAGCTTTCCTATATCTATTGCGAGGTTTCCCTGTTCAACAAGCGTTACGATGAAGAAACATGGATGCTGCACATGCAGCTGAAGTGCTTCAACAGTGAAAATCAGGAGGTTTGCGACTTGAATTGTGATCGCCAGGTAGAACCACGGGAGCAGGTGGTATACATCCGTGAAGGCTGGGGTGTGAAAACGCAGGGCACATACTGGAAAGCAGGTGCATATCGCTGGGAAGCCTGGGTAGATGGTCAACTTCTGGAAAAAAAGAATTTCTACATCGAAAATCAGGGGATGGTGCGCAGCGGGCTAAATCCATATTTCAGCCTTGATACCGTAAAGCTGTACGAGGGGCCGGATGCAAACATCCGCGAGGATGCACGTAAATACTATGTGTGCTTCAATGCCATGAGCACACGGTATATCTGGGTAGAACTGAACGCGCACAACCTGACGCGCAAAAGCAGTGACCTTGCCCTTGAATTCATGTTCAACTTCCGCACGGCCAGCGGCTACCTGAAGGGAAGCATCACCAAAGTGCTTTTTGTGAAACCCGATGAAGATCAATTTAGTGTGAGCATTGGCTGGGGGTCGGATATTGTGGGTACCTGGAGCAGGGGAGAGTATTTTGCCGAAGTGGTGTTCATGGATGAACTCGTGGCTTCCATGCCTTTTGAAGTAGGGGATGATTATGTGGAAGCCGATGAAGAAGACTTCAAACCCATGCTCGAAATTGAATTTGCTGAAGATGATCCCGAACAACTGAAACTTGATTTTGATAAAACAGAAGAACAGGATCAGCCTCCGGCGAAGCCGCAAGTGCATAACCTGGATGAAGTGATGCAGGAACTGGATCAGCTCATCGGCCTGAAACCCATCAAAACCAAAATCAGGGAATATTCAAATTACCTGCGCTTTATGTCCATCCGCAGGGAAAAAGGGTTTAAGGAAGATGAAAACATCAACCTGCATGCGGTATTTCGCGGCAATCCCGGTACGGGGAAAACAACCGTTGCCCGCTTGCTTGGAAAAATATACAAGGAGCTTGGTTTGCTGAAAAAAGGCCATGTTCATGAAGTAGATCGGGGCGATCTGGTGGCTGAATACATTGGGCAAACCGCCCCCAAAACCAAAGAAGCCATCAAAAAAGCAAAAGATGGTATTCTGTTTATTGATGAAGCTTACGCACTGGCCCGACGCGACGACGACAGCAAGGATTTTGGCAAGGAAGCCATTGAAGTGCTGCTGAAGGAATTGTCAGACAGCTCCGATATTGCCATCATTGTGGCCGGATATCCTGAAGAGATGGATATTTTTCTTGAATCCAATCCCGGCCTCAAAAGCCGCTTCAACATGTATTATGATTTCCCCGACTATGTGCCGCAGGAACTCATCCAAATCGCTGAGTTTTCATGTACCAGAAAGGGGGTTCATTTCAGCCATGAAGCCAGGGAACTTTTCTACAAATACTTCGTGGACAAATACCGCGATCGGGATAAGTTTTTTGGCAATGCCCGCATGGTGAATGCCATGGTTGATGAAGCGAAAATGAACCTCGGCCTGCGGGTGATGAATACCGAAAATCCTCAAGACCTCACCACCGAGCAATTATCGCTGATCGAAGCTGCCGACCTTGAGAAAATGCTCAAGGTGCAGGCCGGCATGTTGCCCGATATCCCCATCGATGAAGAACTGCTGCGGGAAAGTTTGGCCAAGCTGAATAAAATGATTGGCCTTACCCGAGTGAAGCACGACATTGATGAACTGGTGAAGCTGGTTCGTTTCTACAAAGACCAGGGTAAAGATGTGCGCAAAGCCTTCTCGCTGCACAGCGTGTTCAGCGGAAATCCCGGTACCGGTAAAACCACGGTTGCACGCATTCTGGCCCAGATTTACAAGGCACTCGGTATTTTGGAACGCGGCCACCTCGTTGAATGTGACCGTCAGAGCCTTGTGGGTGGGTACATCGGTCAAACGGCCATCAAAACTGCCGAGATGATCGATAAATCCATGGGTGGTGTGCTCTTTCTGGATGAAGCGTATGCGCTGACCGAAGGCGGCAGCGGTGATTATGGACGCGAAGCCATCGAAACACTGCTGAAGCGCATGGAAGACCGGCGCGGGTCGTTCATCGTAATTGCCGCCGGTTATACCCAAAATATGGATCGATTCATGGAAAGCAATCCCGGATTGAAGAGCCGTTTTGATCGGGTGTTTCAGTTCGAAGATTTCAAACCAGAGGAACTGTACAATATTGCCATGAACCAACTTTCGGAAAGCGGCATCACCCCGGTACCTGAAGCTGCTGCGCATCTGGAAGCATACATCACCTACATGTATCAGCACCGCGACAAATACTTCGGCAATGGCCGTGCGGTGCGGAAAGTAATTGAAGAAGCGGTGCGCAATCAGCACATCCGGCTCAGTGAACTTCCCAAGAATAAACGCAGCGCCAAAGCCATAGGACAATTGTTGCTGTGCGATATAGAAGAATTTAAAACAGACGGCAAACCCGGAAGCCCGGGCACAGGAATCGGTTTCAAGATCAATAAATGAAGATTCCTGAAATTTCCGGCAGCGACCAATGGTTCCTGATTGCGGCTTCTGCCGTATGGTTGCTGATGGCCTGGTATTACCTGCGTTGGTTTACCGCCGCCGGTAGCCGAAAATACCTGAAACGGGCACAGCAGTGGGAACCTGCACACATGCCGGTGAGCGTTATCATTTGTGCGCACAACGAGGCTGCAAACTTGCAGAAAAATATTCCGGCCATACTCAGTCAGGAGTATCTTGAGTTTGAACTGATTGTGGTTGACGATGGCAGCTGGGATGATACGCCTGCGTATCTTCGTACCTTGGCTGCCAAAAACCCTCGCGTGAAAGTATGCACCATAGACCGCGACAGGGTGAAAAATCCGGGTAAAAAGTTGGCCATCACGTTGGGTATTAAGGCCGCATCGTTCGAACATCTTTTGCTTACCGATGCAGATTGTACCCCTGCTTCTGCGCATTGGTTGTCAAACATGGCTGCCGGCTTCCAACAGAACCACAGTTTGGTTATTGGCTTTTCTCCCTACCGGAAACAAATGGGCCTGCTCAATTTGTTCATACGCTTTGAAACCCTCATCACCGGCATGCAATACCTTTCTTTGGCCTTGAAGGGAAGGGCTTACATGGGGGTTGGACGGAATCTGGGCTATACCAAAACACAGTTTTTTGGGGTAAAGGGTTTCGCAAGCAACCACCATTTGCCTGCCGGTGACGACGATTTGTTTGTGCAAGATGCCGCTCAGGCGGGAAATACGTCCGTAGTGCTTCAACAACATGCGCACATGTTTACAGAGGCCAAAACCAGCATTCCGGCCTGGTGGAAGCAGAAAAAGCGCCACCTGTTTGTGGGCAAACATTACAAACCCGCGGTTAAACGTTTTCTGGGTATGCTCTCCCTGAGCCAATTTGCCTTTTATGTTTTGCTGCCCGTTTGGCTCGTTTACGCAGGAATATGGTGGCTTCCTTTGGCATTTTGGGGCATC
>JBEDND010000126.1:0-7401 GCA_041170785.1 Bacteroidota bacterium
GAAGTGCTGCAGGTGCAAGCCGATTCCTTCCAGCGTTCCCTGCTGCTGCATACCGGACCGGAAGCACACATTTCGGCCCTGGGCCCAATTCCTGAACATCAACAATTAGGGGAACACGAGCTGTATCAGCAACTTGGCCTGCACTTCATTCCGCCTGAAGTACGCGACCATCCGCTGGCCCTCGAGGAGGCTGCCAAAAGTGATTTCAGCGATTTGATTTCTTTTGAACAGCTGCAAGGCGTGCTGCACAACCACAGCACCTGGAGCGACGGATTGAATACTTTAGAAGAAATGGCCCTGGCTTGTAAGAAAAGAGGTTACAGCTACTTTGCCATTTGCGACCACAGCCGCAGCGCTGCTTATGCACACGGACTGGAAACGGAACGCGTGTATCAGCAGTTCAAGGAAATTGATGCCCTGAATGAGCAACTGAAGCCATTCAAGATTTTCAAAGGCATTGAGTCAGACATCCTTTCCGACGGCTCACTGGATTATCCGGATGAGGTGCTGGCCGGTTTTGACCTTGTGGTGGCTTCGGTGCATAGCAACCTGAAGATGGACCAGGAGAAGGCAACCCAACGCATCATCAAGGCGGTGGAACATCCGGCTACCACCATCCTCGGACATCCAACCGGCAGGCTGCTGTTGTTGCGCAGTGGTTATCCCATCGACCACGAAAAAGTAATCGCCGCCTGCGCCGCCCATAAGGTGGCCATTGAACTGAATGCACATCCATACCGTTTGGATATTGACTGGCGCTGGGTTTACCGCGCCATGGAGCAGGGTGTCATGATCAGCATCAATCCCGATGCGCACGAAAAGGATGGCATAGGCGACATGCGCTATGGAACCCTGGCAGCGCGGAAAGGAATGTTGAAGCGCAGTTCCTGCCTCAACGCGCTTTCATTGGCCGAATTTGAAACTTATCTTGCTGATAAAAAGGCATTCAGCAGCAGATGAACATCCTGATTCTTCGGTATAGTTCCATGGGCGACATCGTGTTGACATCGCCGGTAATTCGCTGCCTGCGCGCCCGATACCCCGAAGCACAAATTGCCTTTGCCACAAAAGCTTCCTTTAAAAACCTTGTTGCCTGGAATCCCTGCCTCAGTAATTATTTCCTGCTGGAACACGATTTTCAAAAGCACCTTTCAGAACTGAAACAGTTCCGTCCAGACTTCATTGTGGACCTGCATCACAACCTGCGCACGACAAGGATTAAAGCGGCCATTCGAAGCAAATCACGTTCCTTCGATAAGATAAACCTGGAAAAATGGTTGCTGGTGAACTTCAAATGGAACCTCATGCCATACAAACACGTGGTGCATCGCTATCTGGAAACCATAGCGGATCTGGATGCGCCTTACGATGGAAACGGATTGGATTTCTTTTTCCCCACCGATTATGACGATGCTCCGGTATGCGCGCTCGTTCCTCCGGCCGGAACATTTACGGCCTACGCAGTTGGCGGTCAGCACGGAACCAAAAAATTACCAGCAGACCTGATTCGCACATTGGTGGAACAAATGCCCGAACCCGTGGTACTCCTTGGTGACCAAAAGGATGCCGAAACCATCCGCGAAGCAGTATCCGGACTTCCCAATGTAATCAACCTGTGCGGTCGTCTGGATTTGTTTGGAAGTGCAGCGGTTTTGCGTTTGGCACGGAGGGTCATCAGCCACGATACCGGCTTGATGCACATCAGCGCAGCGCTGCGCAAGCCCGTTGTCAGCATTTGGGGGAACACGGTTCCCGAATTTGGCATGACACCATTTTATCCCGATGACGCCAAGATTCCCAGTACCATGCTTGAAGTTCAGGATTTGCCTTGCCGCCCCTGCTCGAAAATAGGTTTTGAAACCTGTCCCAAAGGGCATTTTGCCTGTATGCGTCTTCAGGACTTCAGTGCGCTGAACCAAACAGCATAAAAAAAGCGGCCTGAGCCGCTTTTGTGTTTGAAGTTCAACATTTGTTAATCCAATCCGATGCCCACGGTAAATCCAACGCGGGGCAGAATTCCGGAAAAGCCGTGCATCGGAAATGCGGTGCTTCCAAGAAATTCGTAACGTTTGCGACCCGATGGCGGAAGTTCTTCATAAGTATCTGACTTGCTTCTGCTCACGCGTAAACCTGCGCCTACATGCATGTCAATGTACATGAAATCGTTCACCATCATTTGCTTACCCATGGCAAAGCCTAAGTTGAATGGAGTATGCGTTACTGTTGCATCTTTATCGAGGTATTGAAAAGTGATGGGATCATAAAGCTGCGCAACGCCGCGATCCTTGTAAGATCCTGCCTGAACAAACATGCCGCCGTACATGCCCATCGGCTTTTCAGAACCGAGTTTCTTCACCACCTTGAATTTGTTGGGATAGAATTTGGCCATGTATTCAATGGCTGCTCCGCTGGAGCGGGTTGCATAATAATCTGCCGGGTCGGAGGGTTTGTAGCGAACCAGTAAGGAAAGATTGTGGCTCATGCGCATGTCGTCGTTAAACAACTCCACAGATCCGTGTAAGGTGTTCACAAACATGTGCTGGGGAGAAAACTTGATAATTACACGCGGTAATGGGCCGGAATACTGAGATTTCTGTGCCGTTACTGCAGCAACCTGTCCAAAGGTCAGTGCGGTGAAGAGGATCAGTTTGTTCATGTACTGAATATAAGTTCAAGGTTACGAAACGCAAACGATATGCCACAGTTACACCGAAAAAAAAAGAGGCCCGCAGTGCAGACCTCTTTAAACAGACGGGCGAATAATCGGGCTCGAACCGACGACCCCCAGTGCCACAAACTGGTGCTCTAACCAACTGAGCTATATCCGCCGTTTGGGGCTGCGAAATTATAACAAGCTTTCGTAAGTGTCAAACCTTTGCTGCTAAATTGCAGGCCCTTGGACGCAAAAAGGCATATTGCAATCTTCGCAAGCTGGTATCCGACGCGGGAACAAGGCTTGAATGGAAATTTCATCCAAGACTTTGCGCACCTTCTTGGAACGCGTTATCAAGTGTCTGTAATACATGTTGGAGCACAGGATGGTACGCAAAATCCGCTCGTCAGGGTTTCCTGCGAAGGATCTGTGCGTGTCTATCAGGCCGAACTTCCACACAAAAAAGGTATTAGTGGCTTTTTGTTTTACCAGGTTCATTGGTGGAAACAAATCCGGAAATTCTGGAAACAGATGTGTTCAGAAGAAGGAACACCTGATATCATACAAGTTCAGGTGGTTTGGAAGATGGGCATCGCAGCAGTCTGGTATGCCTGGCGCGCCAAAATTCCGTTCATCGTTCATGAGCATTGGACAGGCTATTACCCTGCCGATCCGCAACTGAAAGGCCTCCGTTGGCTGTGGCACCACCTCATCCTGCGCAGGGCAAAAGCCGTGAGTGCCGTATCCAAACCATTGGCTCTGGCTCTGGAAGCACTCGGCGCTCGAAAGCCTGTGGCCGTGCTGATGAATGCCGTAACATACACAGCTGCGCGTGCAGACAGAAGTAAGTTTCCTCATTTTCTGCACGTGAGCAATTTCCGAGAAGAACACAAGCAAACCCACAGTGTACTGATGGTGTTTCAAAAGGTTCAGAAGGAATTTCCGGAAGCGCGCCTTACGCTTGTTGGAAATGCCCCGGAAGATCTGCGTAGAGCCTATACGACAGCGCCAGGTGTGGCTTTCAGCGGACCGCTGACCAGACAGGAATTGGGCAAGCTTTATGCTGAGGCCACCGCCGTTGTGTCATTCAGTCGCTTTGAAACCTTTGCGCTCAGCATTGCCGAGGGCCTGCTCCACGGAACTCCGGCCATTTATACCGCATGCGGAGGCCCCGAAACCTATATGCAACCCCATTGGGGCTTGCGCGCCGACGCAGATGATCCGCATACTTTGTATTTGTGCATGCATGAATTCTGCTCCGGTTCAAAGAATTGGAATCATGCACAAATTGCGGCAGAAGCACAACAGAAATTCAGCCAGAAAGCGCTGCTCGACACTTTTGATTCTTGGTTAAATCGGTTGATCTGAATATGTGCGGTGTCAACGGTTTTTACAGAAAAAATGGAAGTGCAGCAGCGGCGCTGCCCCGCATCAGGCGCATGAACAGGCTACTGCGACACCGCGGCCCCGACAGCGAAGGTGCGGCGTTGTTGATGTCAGGAGGACAAGGCTTTCTGGACTTGCGATTGGATGAAACAGCCGCTAGTCGGCTTCCGCAGCACATGCAACTGATTGCGGCTGAAGGAAATCCGGAGGCTATAGGATGTTTGGGACACCGGAGGCTATCCATCGTGGATCTGTCCATGAACGCGCATCAGCCCATGGCCGATGAGCAAGGTCGCTATCGCCTGGTGTTCAATGGAGAAATCTTCAATTACCGGGAATTGCGCCTTTGGCTGAAGTCGCAAGGGATGAGCTTTTTCAGCGATTCGGACACCGAAGTGTTGCTGAAAGGCTGGATGCTGGAAGGATTCCGTTTCCTTGCGCGCATCAACGGTTTTTTTGCCGGATGCATGGCCGATGCACATGCCGGAACCTGGACACTCTTCCGCGACCGACCCGGAGTAAAGCCACTGTTTTATATGAATCAACCGGATTTTTTTGCCTTCAGCAGCGAAACAAGTCCGCTCCGCGATTGCCGTGCATCAATCGAATTGAATCAGGCTCAGTTGGCCGCTTTTTTGGTACATGGTCAAACCATCATCAATCATGAAACGAGCTGGTTTCAGCACATTCACTCGCTGAAACCCGGAACCGCGCTGGAGTTTCAGTGTGGCTCCGGGAAAATGGTTCATCACCAGATTCCCGAGTTTTCGGAAGCCGGCAACAACAACCTTGAAGCCTGTCTCATATCGGCTGTGCGTTGCAGGGTAGCGGCCGAGGTTCCTGTAGGCTTTGCGGCCAGCGGCGGGCTGGACAGTTCCTTGATTCTGGGCATGGCCGCTTCCATGAATCCGCAGCGTTTACAAGGGTTGCTGGCGTTTAGTGCGGTGTCCGGACATGCCAAAGCCGACGAAAGCCCCTGGCAGGAACAAATTACCAACCATACCGGCGTGCAGCGTGTTGCCGTGAAAATGGTTCCCCAAGACATCAGCCTGCTTCCTGAACTCATTGCCGCTGCCGATATGCCAGCGGTGGCCTGGAACAACCTGGCCCATTACCGGATTTGTGCAGCCGCCCATGAAGCAGGGATAAAGGTGATGCTGAACGGACAGGGGGCCGATGAACTGATGGCGGGCTATACAGCTTATCTGCCGGCCTGGTTTCGGATAGCTTCCTGGAAACAGCGCCTTGACTTTTTATTGAATCTGAAACATTGTGGCCTGAATCTGAGTTCCTGGCTCAGGCTCCAAATGCGCGAGCAGTTGCAAAGGAATTTGGGTGCAGCACGCTGGCAACAGGCAGCCCTGAAGCGCAAGGCAGGAGTGGAGTTTTGCAGTCCCGACCTGCTGGATATGTTGCCGGGTGCTGCGGCGTATCCTGCTTCTCCCGAACACGTACTTCAACAAGATTTTTACGGCATGAAGCTGGGGCAGATGCTTCAATGGGAAGACCGAAACAGCATGGCCCATAGCATTGAATCGCGCAATCCCTTCGCCGATGATGCCGCGCTGATTCAACGCTGTTTTACCATTCCTTTCAGGGAAAAAGTACAACATGGATTTACCAAGTTTCCGCTGCGCAAGATTTCCGAAGCCTATATCCCTGCTGCGTTGAGCTGGCGCAGGGATAAAAAGGGATTTAGCATGCCCGATACCGATTTCACGTTACAGGCCTTGCCCCAATTGCGGGCATGGGTTGCTGATAACAGCATTCCTGGCGTGGACCAACAGGCGCTTTTGAAAGCAAGTACTCCGGAATCGCTGCAACGCAATCCTGGGCTGGCCGGGTTCGTATTTCGATGCGCCACCGGCGCGATGTTTATGCAACATGTAAAGCAATCGCAACGTGGCTAAGAATGCCGTCATAGGAACCCTTGTTGCCCGGATTATGGCTGCAGCTGCCGGCTTCGGCACGGTGGTGCTGTGCTCGCATGTGCTTGGCGCGGATGGCCGCGGAACTTTGAGCGTGATGCTGGCTTACGTGCAGCTCATCATGATTGGAAGCGAGTTTGTGGGCGGAAGTACCTTGGTGAACCTCACCCCTCAATACGGCATTCGCAGATTGCTGCCCGCCGCATACGGATGGCTGTTCCTGGTTTGTTGCGGCACATGGCTGTGGTTTCTGCAGCGCGGACAATCGGAATTCCTCGCTGCATTGCCGATGGCAGTTCCGCTTGGATTGCTCACCATTCACTATTCGCTCTTGCAGGGTGTTGGAAATATGCGCAAGCGGAATCAAGCGCAATTGCTGTATGAAGTACTGAAGCTGGTCGGTGTAGCCCTTTTCCTTTGGGTATTCACCCGATATGAATCCTTATACGTGGTGGTTTGGAGTTTTGCCCTTGCCGCTGCTTTGGCCTGGCTGTTTACGCTCCCTGCGTTACGACAGACTTCCGGAGGTTCAGGGGAATCCTTATTGCCTCCGGTTGATTTATTCACCGCAGGATGGTGGTCGCAGTGGGGACATCTGGTTCAGTTTTTCAATTACCGCGCTTCCATTTTCATCATTGATTATTTTTTAGGAAGCAATGCCACGGGTCTGTACAGCAATGCGCTGATCATCGCCGATGCAGTCTGGATTTTCGGCAACAGCCTGGGCAGCGTAGCCCACATGCGCATGGTGCTGCGCCCAGATGCGGGTTACGCGCGAAACCTGTTGCGCCGTTACCACAGCCTCAGCGCCGCCGGAACCCTCTTGGCGGTATTGTTGCTTTTCCTGCTTCCGAACAGCGTTTACGTGCAGTTGTTCGGAGCCGATTTCCTGCATTTCCGCATGGTCTTGTTGCCCTTGTTGCCTGTGATTCTGTTCTTGTCGCTGAGCACCATTCCCAGCCATCTGCTGCATGCCAAAAATGATTTCAAAGCCTTGCTGATGGCCAATTTGATTGCCTGTTTGGTGCAGGTGCTGTTGGCTTTGATTTTTGTTCCATACTACGGATTAATGGGCGCCGCGCTGTCAGCCTGTATCGGCTTTGGGCTGCTGGTTGGACTGGTTTGGTATCGGCTGAACCAAAAACACGGAATTCCTTGGCGTGATGCCGTGCCGATGCTGCGTTATGTGTTGCGGTTTGCGGGGAAGGTGTTGCATTCCCTGCGCAAGTCCGTGAAGGTTTAATACGGCTGGATTGTAAACAGCTGCGAACAACAGGATATGCTTGCTTCACCCAAGGGCTTAAGCATCCTGGGCGGCATCGGTCAGTTGAACTGATTTTTTTGGATTGTTGAATTGTGCTATGAAAATAGCATTGGGGCAGTGGTCGAACTGCGGGTGGTTTTTCAGTCTCGATTTTCAAGGGGAATATTTTT
>JBEDND010000127.1:0-4166 GCA_041170785.1 Bacteroidota bacterium
GTTTCCATCGGTATGAGCAAAGTTCCAAGCCAATGAAGCGCGATCACACTGCGCTCCCTGATGGATGCCTTGTGGCGGTAAATCCAAACGGCTGAAAATACCCAAACTGCCGCTGGCAATCATCCAAAACAACCAGAACCATATTGACTGTCGCGTACGCTCATTTAAATGCTTAAGAATGATGATTTTCATGGTTAAAATTCCATCAACGTGGGCTTTCGTGTGACTTAGGTCTGTTTCTAACTGCGAAAGTGGGGTTAAATTTGCAATAATGAACGTACGTAGAACAGGTTTTTGGTCATTGGCGGCAAGCACCATCTTTGCCATCGCAGCCTGCAATCAGGTGCAGGGACAGCAACAGTTGAGTCCTGATGAATTTCAGAACAAGTTAACCGAGGCTCTTTCGGTGAAGCAGGCGGTATTGGTGGATGTGCGCACGCCTGAAGAATTTGCTCAAGGAGCGCTGGAGGGCGCCTTGAATATTGATTTCCGAAATGAGCGTTTCGACAGCATGATTACTGCATTGGACAAGCAGAAAACTATTTTTGTGTATTGTGCATCCGGTGGCAGAAGTGAAGATGCTGCGGCACAGTTGCGCCAAAAAGGATTCTCAAAAGTGGTGGATTTGAAAGGCGGAATTATTGCATGGGAGGGCGCCGGAAAGCCTCTTGCCAATGCAAAGCCTAAGGCCAGAGAATACACCGTTGCCGAATTTGATGAAGCCATTAAAGGTGAAAAGTTGGTCCTTGTAGACTTCTATACCACCTGGTGCGGCCCTTGCAAATTGATGGCCCCTGACATTGAAAGAATCAAACAGGAAATGGCAGATCGGGTGATTGTAATCAAGGTAGATTGTGAAGCTTATCCCGATTTAGCCACGCGTTATCAGGTAGGTGGCTATCCAACGGTCAATTTCTACAGAAATGGACAGGTTGTGCGTTCATTACTCGGAAGACAGAGTTATGAAGAACTCGCAATGGCTGTTCGTACACTTTAAAAAACGCACCAATACAACAAATCAGGAAACAGGGCTAAAAACCCTGTTTTTTTTGTCGAAATCCGGGCGCTTGTTGTATAAGGCAGCAACGTAACGGATGGGATCCAACATGGAGGCGAACTGATCCGGATACAGCGACTGATCTCCATCGCTCAAGGCTTCTGACGGTTGATTATGAACCTCCACAATCAAACCATCGGCACCCGCAGCCAAGGCTGCATAACACATAGGTGGCACCAATTCCCTCAGACCGGTTGCCTGACTGGGGTCAACAATCACCGGGAGGTGCGTTAGGTCTTTCAGCAATGGCACAGCCGTAAGGTCAAGCGTGTTGCGGGTTGCTGTTTCAAAAGTGCGTATGCCTCGTTCGCAAAGAATCACCTTCTCATTTCCACCCAGCAAGATGTATTCTGCCGCCAACAACCATTCATCAATGGTGCTGCTCATGCCCCTTTTCAACAATATGGGCTTATTGATTTTACCCAACGCACGCAGCAATGGATAGTTTTGCATGTTTCGGGTGCCAACCTGCAGCACATCCGCGAAAGCACATAGCTCATCAATACGATCGGCGCTCATCACCTCCGAAACCACAGCCATGTTGAACTTGTCGGCAGCCCTGCGCAACATTTCCAGGCCTTCAGTTTTTAATCCCTGGAAAGAATATGGAGAGGTTCGGGGCTTGTAAGCGCCTCCGCGCAACATGCGCACGCCCAATTTGGAAAGATATTCAGTGATGGTAAAAATTTGCTCCTCATTTTCTACCGCACATGGACCGCCTATGACTACCACCTCTTCAGGATCACCAATACGACTGCCATTTACCTCAATAACCGTATTTTCACTTTTCCAGTCGCGGCTGACCAATTGATAAGGTTTTCTTCGCTCCATAAGGCTTGGTTAAGGGTAACGCCTAAATCAGTTGTTAAGTTTTGTATATGTGATGAGCAGCCTGGTATTCCCTGGACGCATGTCAAATGCCGCTCTGGATCCACTCACCGGACTATCAGATGGTACAAACAGCAACAGCCCCTGATCAGCACGCCGGCCAAACCGGAAATACTGATTGATCAGATCTTGCACATGCAGCGTAATGTTGAACTTGTATCCATTCAACTCTTTGAGATAAGTGCCTCCGTAGGATGGATTATCGGTAAAGTCTCTAATGGCAGTGCTCCGCCTCCGCAAAGCGCTTACTGGTTGTCCAAGATTCAATCTGGCAGGTGGCGGATAAAACGCATGTGATGTTTGATCGCGCAATGAAACAAAAAGTTCTGCCTTGTTGATGACTACGGTATGATCCTGAACCAAGTTCAGCAACCAGGGAATGCGGATAAAGGTTTTGCAACCTCCCATCGACTGCGCGTAGGTATAAGGCCACCAATCATTACTGTTCAACTGCGTGGTAAGTGCTGCGGAAGCAGGACGGAATTCAAACTGATTCACCGCAGTTTTCTGATAACCTACTTCATATTCCAGCTGGGAAGTATCGTCGTAATACAGAATGACCCTTGGCTTCACACCAACCAAACCCGAAGGATTTAAATCCATCAGGGCAACACCCCCTTCTTCAGGTTGAAAATCACGGTCTTCAGGAACCAGTGCAAGTCCTTTGATGTATTCTGAAAATGCCTCTTTCGTTTGCGTTACAGCCGCTGGTGCGGTGAACAAAGTATTCGCGAATGCATCGCTCAAACGGATACGCAATCCCGGATACATCAGAATTTTCCCGGAATTGTACCTGATCGAATCAAAACGGGAACTCTTCAAACGCCCGAAATAGCTGCCAATTTTCTCATTGCCATAGGTAACTTTATCGGTGTTGTAGTAATATTTATTTTCATCAACAGGCTGACTCAGCTGATAAACACTGATGGCCTGGGCAGTTCCTGGATTTCCGTAAAAGTTGTTTCCGGGTGGAAATGGAAGAAACAAAACGGCCGAATCCATTGTAGCGGTGGCAGGGAAGGTTTTCCCCGGCTGCGTTGGATACAGATTTGTTGCTATTGAAGCGAAACTTTGTCCCGTTTCCGGATCATTCATTGCACCCAACAAGTAATAACTCAAATTGCTTACGGGAATGCTGTCTTCAGCCCAACTGTTAGCCAGAATGGTAAACGTATCTGTACGCATCAGGCTGTAATCGCCTTGATTCTGATTTTCCTGCTCCTGCAGTGAAATACTGTCTTTGTATTTGTTGCAGGAAGCCAGAAAACCTGCGCTCAGAATCGCCAGGGCAATCTTAAAATGGTTCACCGGAATAGAACGGCTATTTTGACTCAACGGTTACAAAGCTGATCATACAAGGAAGCATACTGATCACCTTGTTGATCGTCGCTGTGCTGCATAAACGGTTTGTCTGATATGTGCTTGGAGATGGCGGGGTCTACCGTGGTTCCAACCTGTACGATCGCGTCTGAATGGGTTATGGCCCCAATTTGAAGACTGCAGTGATCGCCGGGAGAAAAACACTCTAAATGATTATCAGGCACAGAATTCAGGCTGGCTTTACGGGTGAAATCCTTTCCCAGCTGATGTTCAAACTCTTTGTCAAAAATGGAATAGACCACCTTAGTACCTCGATACACGGGCTCATCTTTGTAAATAGTTTTGAGGTACACCGGTATCAGGCTGGTCATCCAACCCTGGCAATGAATGATGTCAGGAGCCCATCCCAACTTCTTTACCGTTTCCAAAACCCCTTTACAGAAGAAGATGGTTCGCTCGTCGTTATCCTCGAAAAACTCACCTTTTTCATTGCTGTACACCGCTTTGCGGTGGAAGTAATCCTCGTTGTCGAGAAAGTACACCTGCATTTTGGTTTGGGGAATGGACGCTACCTTGATGATGAGCGGATTATCGTTATCGTCGATGGTGATGTTGATGCCGGACAAGCGCACCACTTCATGCAAACGATTTCTGCGCTCGTTAATAACCCCGAAACGCGGCACCAGAATGCGAATTTCATTGTCTTTTTCCTGAATGGCCTGTGGCAACAACCTGGCAATGGTGGCAACAGGTGAGTCATCCAAAAAGGGAGCCATCTCAGAACTTACGAAAAGGATCTTTTTCTTTTTTTGCACCATATCTTGCAGAACGCAAGTACAAAATTAACAAAAAAAATCCGATAAAAAGGCCGTAAAACCCTAGAAAAACCGTCTATTTGAGC
>JBEDND010000128.1:0-7171 GCA_041170785.1 Bacteroidota bacterium
GGATGTGGCAAAGGCCGGAAGCATCTATGAAAATGCTGCCGGAATGTCAAAAAATGACATGACTACCCCCGGTATGTTGAAAATGGCGGCCATTCACTACGAAGAAGCCGGACAGGATAAAGACGCGCTGCGCTGCTACGAGCGCATTGGCAAGGAATTCAGAAATACCACAGAAGGCAATGACATTGATAAATACATTTATCGTGTAAAAGCCAGAATGGGTGATTTCAACCGGGAATGATGCATCAGCAAGGCAAAGACGGATACAAACCGTTGCACCTTGAGGCATTGGAATTGAGCAGCCGAATTGCGCTGGTTTATACCTCCTGGAATAAACATTACACAGGTCGTTTATTGGAAGGTGCAAAGGCTGTATGCTCCGAGAAAGGTTTGCCCGATGAACAGGTAGCCATTTTTGAATGCCCGGGAGCCTTTGAATTGCCACTTACCGCAGCATGGTGTTTCGCGAAAGGTTTCGATGCCGTGGTGTGTTTGGGAACCATCATTCGCGGTGATACACCGCATTTTGATTATGTGAGTGCCGCCGCTGCCGATGGAATTTTACGAGCAGGGATGGATGCGCAGAAGCCATGTATTTTCGGAGTACTCACTGTAAATAGCCCCGAACAGGCAGAAGAGCGCATCGGAGGAGTACACGGTCATAAGGGCAGAGAAGCCGCTGAAACTGCGCTGCAAATGTTGGTACTGAAGGCTGAAATCAGCCGATAATAGGCGTGGCGGCAAAACAAACCCGTCATTTTTTTAAGAGCGTTCAACGTTTTGTTGCAATCATTTAAAGAAATCTCCATATTTGTCGTTTGAAGCTATTGTCAAAATCTACAAAGAAGATGAAGATCAGGGAACTGGTGGCCTTTGGAACTGTGTTGGCGTTGGCGGGAATTACCCCGCTTGTCGCCCAACAGGACCCTTATTTCACGCATTTTGCTTTCAACAAATTGTTCTACAATCCTGCAACAGCAGGTGAAAGCGGAAAATGGTGTGTGAACGCAATATCTCACCAGCAGTGGAGGGGGTACGATGACCGTACGTTTGAATACACTACGCCGGCATTTCCAACCAAAAGCCAAATCCAGACACAAGTTGGGCCCAGAACCAGCGGTTTTGGTTTTTCGGCGCCTTTGAATGGCAAGAAAGGCCAGGTGAATTTTGGTGGTATTGGTCTTTCCTATTACACCGACCGCGTGGCATACGAACTGAATACAAACTTCCGTCTTGCTTTTGCCGGAGCTTTAAATATGTCCAACGGTTCCCAGTTGCGCATCGGCGTGGATGTGGGAATGCTGCAAAAAGAGCTCGATGGTTCTAAGTTGCGTCCGTTGCAACCCAACGATCCCTTCATCCCCAATGCGCGCCTTTCCGATCAAAAAACTACACTGAGCGCAGGTTTGATGTACCGAAACCCAAACATGAACGATTTGTATGTTGGAGTTTCTACCACTAATCTGCTCCCTCAGGATTATGCATACGGAACGGCAAGTGCCATCCAGGTTACTACAGTTCGCCATTTTTACGGGGTAGCCGGTATGACCATATCCAATTTCATGGGCAACGGGAATCTGGAATTCATGCCTTCCGTGTTGGTGAAATACCGAACCAAACCACAGGTTGACCTGAGTGCCATGGTGAAAATGAACAACTTGTTCGCCGGTGGCTTGGCTTACCGAACCGAAAGCGATGCAGTTTCTGTGTTGTTGGGATATTATGCACGTCCTGAATTGCGCATCGGTTATTCTTATGACGTAACGCTGAGCAGAATTCAAAGCGCAAGTAACGGTACCCACGAACTTCAGGTGAACTATTGCTTCACCATTCAGTTGCCTCCGCCTCCAGATCCGGTGATCATACTTACACCCAGACACTTAGATCGCAATAACGACATTGAATAAAATTTCGATCAACGTACAATACTTTGCTACACAGAGCGTTATAAATCTTACAAAATCAAATAATTGCAAATGTGACTAATCCAGTTATTTTTGCAGATTCACAAAAAAACACAAACAAAAAAGCTGTCATGAACAAAAGCTTTGCGAAAGTTTTGAATGGCATCAGGGAATTTGGAAAAATTCGCCTGAGCCACACGGCAAAACTAGGTATAGCCGGCACTGCGCTATTCGTAGCAGGTTGCGGCCAGCAGGACACCGGGGATGTGATTGGTGTGCAGGGAAGGAGGGTATGGTTTCACCCTCAACCTTACGGCATGGTCTATGTTCCCAGTGGTACGTTCCATACCGGTCAGGCCGACCAAGACGTATTCTCCTCCTACATCCAACCCAACAAGCAGATAACCATCACTGCATTTTGGATGGATGAAACGGAAATCACCAACAACGAATACCGACAGTTTGTCCACTTCGTTATTGATTCCATCGCGCGCTACATGGTTGATGACGATGCATTATTCGTTGAGGATGAAGACGGAAACCGCGTAATCAACTATGACGTGGAACTCGATTGGGAGAAATATCGCGAGGAGCTCGAGGATATGTACTATCGTGAAAGCGAGCGCTTCCGTGGCAAAAAACAAATCGACACACGTAAGTTGACCTACGTTTACCAGTGGTACGATATGGTGATGGCGGCGAACCTTGACCGGGACAAATATGCACCGAAGGACCGCGCACAGTTCATTAAGAAGGAGAAAACCCTGGTTTACCCTGACACGCTTGCCTTTGTTCGCGACTTCACCTACAGCTTCAATGAACCGCAGGCTCGTCATTACTTCCACCACGTTAAATTCGACGATTATCCAGTGGTGGGGGTAAATTGGCACCAAGCAGTGGCATTCAGCAACTGGCGTACCATTTACAAGAACAACTACTGGGAATCACTGGGGCTTCCTGTTACTGAAGACTTCCGACTTCCAACCGAATACGAATGGGAATACGCAGCACGTGGCGGGAGAATCGGAACGAAATATCCCTGGGGTGGTCCATATACCAGAAATGAAAAAGGTTGTATGTTGGCTAACTTCAAACCACTTCGTGGCAACTACGGTGCCGACGGAGGTGTATATCCGGTTCGCGTAGATTCATACTTCCCCAACGATTTTGGTTTGTACAACATGAGTGGCAACGTGTCAGAATGGACATCCACTACGTATGAAATTGGCAACAACATGATCACACACGACCTGAATGCAGAATACTATACCCGTATTCCTGAATATGGTCCTGAGGCCGCACGCACGCCCATCTCCCTGAAGCGTAAAGTGATTCGTGGCGGATCATGGAAAGACGTGGCATACTTTATTGAAAACGGTGCCAGAACCTTTGAATATCAGGATACCTCTAAATCTTATGTAGGATTCCGTTGCGTGCAATCTTACCTTGGGCGTTCCAATCGCGACAAGAAATAAAAAAGAACATTCACTAAACACAAACAATAAAACAACACACACATGAGCAAGAGTTTCTTCGAAACCAAGAAGTGGAAACAATTCATGAACATGGTTTATGGAATTGGTGCAGCAGTAGTAATCGCCGGCGCGCTGTTTAAAATCATGCACTGGAAAGGTGCAGACATGATGCTGGTGGTAGGTATGGGAACCGAGTGCGTGATTTTTATCATCTCAGCATTCGAACCAGTTCACATGGATCCAGATTGGTCCTTGGTTTATCCAGAGTTGGCCGGTGTGGATACAGGTAAGAAACCAGAAACCAAAATAAGCAGTAACTTGACAGTAACCCAACAGCTTGATCAAATGCTTGAAGAAGCTAAAATAGGTCCTGAATTGATCCAAAGCTTGGGAACCGGATTGAAGTCGCTTTCTGATAATGTTTCGGACATGGGTAATTTGAGCAATGCATCTGTTGCAACTGCTGAATATGCGGCAAATACACAAAAAGCTGCACGCACCATGGAAGAAATTTCAAAGAGCAACGATATGGTGAACGATTCACTGACTTCTTTCTCCGGTGGTCTCAGCAATGTATTGAATAACCTCACTGCTTCAGAAGGAGCTACCGCTGAGTTCAAAGAAGAACTTGGAAGGCTCAACAAGAATATTGGTAACCTGAATACCATTTACGGAAACATGCTGAGCGCCATGGGCGGCAGCCGCTGATAGTACCACAAATCCATACTCACAGAACCAAAAGAATAAGAGATGGCAGGTGGTAAAATTTCAGGACGCCAGAAAATGATCAACATGATGTATCTCGTGTTGACCGCGCTCTTGGCGTTGAACGTATCTAAGGAAATTATCAGGGCGTTTAACCAAATTGAAAACTCCCTTGATAAGTCAGCCAGCAACATGAATGATCGTACGAATCAAATGTTCGCTGCGTTGCAAAAGAAAGCTGAAGATCCGGCTACAGCCGCTAAAGCTGCGCCCTATTACAAGCGCGCCGGACAGGCACGTGCCGCGTCTGAAGCTTTCATGACGTACATCAAGCAAATCAAGAAGGAATTGGAAGAAAAGGCCGGTGGCCGTAAAACCGATGACGATGGGCATGGTGGTAAATCAACTGGAAAAGCTGGCGATAAAGCAGAGCTTTCTCAAGGTGACAACATCGAAGTGCATGCCAATTACTTCATGGTAGAAAACCAGGGTGCACGAGGCAAAGAGTTGAAAAAGAAAATCAACGATACCCGCCTCGCTTTGGTTGGATTCCTGAATACCGACTCAACGGATGGTTGCAAGGTTCCTAAAGGAGTCAGAGAGGCTTATGAATCTTCAACCTCGCTCCGTGCTGAAGACGGCAAGAACTCAGATGGAACACCTCAAACATGGGAAAGCATGACATTGGAACATGCTCCATTGGCCGCTGTATTTGCCATGTTGAGCAAAGTGGAGAATGACTGTCGCAACCTCGAAGCAGAAGTAGTGAATGAATTGGCAAAGAGCATCGATGCCATGGATTTCAAATTTGACCGTCTTGAAGCAAAAGTACTTTCTGCAAGTTCATACGTGATGGTTGGAACTGCATACGAAGCAGACATTCTCCTCGTGGCAAGTAACACCAAATCCGACAACAAGATTTTTGTTGGTGGAAACGCGCTCACTCTGGAAAACGGCATTGGTAAGTACAAAGTGACACCACAAAGTGTGGGCGAACAAACGTTCAAAGGACAGATCGTTGTTCCTGACCCGGCGGGTGGAACAAAAAACTACGATTTTGAAGGTAAGTATTCAGCCTTTAAACCATTCGCATCTGTGGCAGCTGACGAGATGAATCTATTCTATGTTGGTTTGGAAAACCCAATTACGGTTTCCGTTCCCGGAGTAGATCCTCGAAATGTTTCTGTCAGCATGACTGGTGGCGGTAGTTTGGAGAATGTTGGCGGTGGTAAATACAAAGCCAAATTCAATACGAGGGTTCCTGAGGTTTCTGTGAACGTTTCGGCGAAAATGCCCGACGGCAAGCAGCAATCCATGGGCAGTACCAAATTCCGCGTCCGTAACCTTCCAATTCCAACGCTGAAGGTTGGTGCATCCATTGATGGTAGCCGCCCCGTAACACGCCAGGAACTGGGCATGCAGCGCACGCTGTTCGCCAGCATGGGTGAAAGTTTCCCTTACCAGGGTGTTAAATACAACGTTACTCAGGCAACAGTGCTTGTAGCAGCCAAGGGTCAGCCACCACGTCAACAATCAATCAGCGGTGCTGATATCAGCAGCATTTCAGGATTGTTTTCAAACCTGAGGAGTGGTGACGTAGTTGTGTTCATGGGCGTAAGGGCAACAGGTCCAGACGGTTCGCGAGCTATAAGCGGTTTGACCATTCAAATTCAATAAAAATTAAAAAAAGCAGATCATGAACAGGCTAAAAACAGGATTATTCACCGTGTTTTCTTTACTGGGAGCATTGACCGTAAATGGTCAGGCTAGTGGTTCCGTAACCTCCGGTTCCGGTGCAGGAGCAACAGGTGGTACTTCAGGTGAAGGCAGCGTTACGCCCATGTATGACGCACCTGCTGGTTCACACTATGAACCCAAATGGAATTACGACCCACACGTCAGTGAAAATGTTCCTGTTCCTTATCCTTACCTCAGGGAAGGTGACGTTAAATTCCGTCGCCGTATCTGGAGGGTGGTGGACTTGCGCCAAAAGATGAACAGAGACCTCACATGGCCCGGCAACCCTTTGACACGCATCGTTTATGATATGGCCCTGACCGGAAAAATCAGGCCTTACAAGGACGATTCGCTCAAAACCTGGTACACACCGGAGGATGTGAAAAAAGTAGGTTCATACGAGGTTATCACCCAAATTCAGGATTATCGTTATCCAGGTGACGAATTCGCCGTGAAGGATACGCAGTATTGGGTGAATCCGGATTTTGACAAAATTCAGAAATTCATGATCCTCGAAGATTGGATTTTTGACTACAAGCACTCTGTGTTCAAACCACGTATCATCGGTTTGGCACCAATGCTGAAGTTCAAAACCAGTACTGGACAGGATCTCGGTGAATACCCTATGTTTTGGTTGAAAATGGATGATCTTCGTCCAACATTCGCGAAAACAGAAGTATTTAATCGCTACAATGATGCCATGCGCGTTTCTGTGGATGATTTCTTCAATAACCTGCGTCTGTTTGACAGTTACATCGTTCGGCACAGCAATCAGTTCGACAGATACATTGCGGATATGCCTGAATTCAAAGACGATGGCATTGCTGCATTGCTCGAGAGTGAACGCATCAAAAATGACTTGTTCGTTTTTGAGCACGACCTTTGGGAGTATTGATCTTCGAACAAAGAAGAAAGTTCCAAAGCCCCGGCAATTTGTCGGGGCTTTGTTTTTTACATTTGCCCCATGCTTCAAAGACTTATTGAATGTGTCCCAAATTTTAGTGAAGGACGAGACCCGCAAATTGTTGATGCCATCGTTCAGGCCATTGCTGCTCAGGGAGCCGTAAAGGTGCTCAATGTGGATCCGGGAAAAGCCACCAACCGAACTGTTGTCACTTTTGTTGGAACACCGGAAGCAGTTGTAGAAGCAGCTTTCTTAGGAATAAAGACAGCGGCTGCACTGATAGACATGCGCAAGCACCATGGGGAGCATCCGCGTATGGGCGCTACGGATGTTTGTCCGTTCATTCCGATCAGTGGCGTAAGTATGGAAGAAGCAGCCACTTATGCTCAGAAGCTGGCTAAAAGGGTAGGCGAGGAATTGAATATTCCGATATATCTATATGAATA
>JBEDND010000129.1:0-4153 GCA_041170785.1 Bacteroidota bacterium
AAGGATGTGGCTTTTCGTTGTATCCCTCCCCGCATCAAGAACAGCGACCAAAGGGAGCTAATCTTGTCATCCCGACCAACGAAAAGCCTTGGCGTAAGCCAGGGCTTTTTTATGCGCACAGAGTCTGATCCGCCAGTAGGCGGGACAAGCGGATGGGCGTATAAAAAAGACCAACAGACGCGCAGCGGCTGATGCTTTGCGTTATATCCCTACCACATCGAGAACAAGAAACCAAGCTTTGGCCTTCCATCTTCGATGCTTACATGTCAGCATTTCGATACAGCAGGCATCTTCATTAATCAAAAAAAACCACCGGCCCCGGGAGGTCGGTGGTTCCATGAACTATAAGATGGAGTAAGTAAAGGCCTTTTTTCGCGCTCGGTTTTCGCTTATTGCAGCACAATTTTATGGAGCAGTTCCTGACCATCAGCACTGAAACGCACAAAATATAAACCCTTTGGGAAAGTGGATATATCGAGCGATTGTAAGCCATTATGCTGGCGAATACACTTTTCGGCAAGCAGCTTGCCATTGTAGTCAAACAATTGCACGTCAACCGGCGCTCCATTCTGAACTTGACCTTCGAAATATAACAGGGTACGCGCTGGATTTGGATATACTTTTCCTTCCCAACGTTTTTTATCTATTACAGATGAAGTAGAAGCGCTAGTCTTGGGAGGTGCTGGGATGTCCTGCTTGGACTTTAACAAAGTTGGTTTATTGCTTATTTGTAGGAATTGGGTACCTGTCTTGGTATAGGGACGCATGCCAAAACGCTCTTTGGGGTCTAAACTCAGCAGTGAATCAACATAGAAGTAATCGGCAGAAACTGAATCCTCCTGTACATCAAGTAAGAAATAACCGTGTCTAATTAAATCCACGTACTTCATGTGTGGGTTAGGATTATATCCTTTGGGGAATGGTATTGGCAAGTCTTTATTAATCTGATTTTGGAATCCCAAAGCCAAGGCACTGCCCACATTTTCATCAAAGTTTGCCGAAGTAATACTAGGTGCGGCAAATTCAACAGCCACGGAACCTTTACCTGTGTTTGCATTGTAAGCAGCAGAAGGAGCATAAGGTAAAGGACTTGAGTTAGGGTTGGTAACTGAATCAGCAACATCAAAAGCAAATGAACAATGGAAATCACCTGTAAGGAACACACAATTGGGGATGCGGTTCTTTTCTATGGTTTGCATGATCAATGTTCGCTCATAGGGATATCCATCCCAGATATCCAAAAACTGGCTTTCTGTTTGTTCCGGAGTTTGACCTGTTGCCTGTGCGGCCCAACCAACGTGGAATTCAGAAAAGATTACCTGATTTCCAATAATCCTCCATTTCGCCTTTGAACTTTGCAAGGAGGAAAGCAACCAATCGCGCTGTGCTGTGCCCAACATGGTTCGTGTGGATGCATACAAGGCCGGATCTTTTACATCATTAATTTGCTTGTCGCGCCCGGTGATACGGGTATCCAGCATGTATAGGTCAACCAAATCCCCATAAGCCAGGTAACGATAGATGGTGCTGTCAGCCTTCTCGCGGATGGGCAACCATTCCTGATAGGCCTGTCGCGAGTATCTCTTTCTGTTTTCCCAGGTTCCTTCCGTTCCTTCAGTATGATTTTCAGCACCGTCCTTGTATGAATCATTGGTCGACTCATGATCATCCCAAATGCAAATCATTGGATGCTGTTGATGCATACGCATCAATTGGCTGTCTAGCCTGTATAAACTATAGCGGGCGCGATATTGCTCTAAAGTGATGGTTTCCAGTGTGTCGTGCTTGCGTCCTTTAGCTTTTGCGTTATTGTTGCCATAGCCGCTGGCCGGATATTCATAAATATAGTCCCCCAAATGGATGACGGCTGCAAGGTCGTTCCGGTCTGCAATCCTGCCGTAGGCATTAAAGAAACCCGCTTGATAATTGGAACAGCTCACCACAGCAAAACGGAGGTGCTTTTCCTGACTTCCAGTAGGTGCCGTTTTGGTTCGACCAATCATGGAAGCTGCGCCAGAGAAAATAAAACGGTAATAGTAGGTGGTATTGGGATTCAGGCCGGTCACATCTACTTTTACTGTGTAATCACGCCATGACCCTGTTTGTACTGAACCTGATTTAACAATTTGTTTGAAGCCTGTGTCTGTAGCCAATTCGTAATTAACCTGTAGATTGCCAGGTTGTGTTGGTGTTAAGCGTGTCCAAATGACTACTGCATTGGAAAGAGGATCACCTGAAGCAACCCCATGGTAGAAAGGTTTTAAGATTTCGTTCGTTTGTGCCCCAGCAAATGGTAAGAGCAGGTTCAGAAGTAAGAGTAATAGGTTCTTTTTCATGACTTCAATTAAACCATTGAAAGGTTGCCGGAGTTGTTCAGATAAGACTAAATAAATGTTACTAAATAACGCTTTGGAATGCACCGGCAGCTGTTGAGATCCACCTTCGCAGCAGGTAACAGCAGGCTTCAAAATCTGCCGATTGATTGCACGCTGTGGATGATGCGACCCTTTCCTTAGAATTCGTCGAATGACGGAACGATGTGGTACACGTTACTGCTATAAAAACGCACAATGGATGAGGCTTTGCGTTGCGTTTCGCCTGTTTTGGCTCAGCGATCGCTCATTCTTCCAATACCAGCCAATACACGTCCTGCTGCTTGCGCAGGATGTTGTGCCAAGCAAAGCCGCCCGGCTGGGGAATGATTTCCAGCAGGTCGAACATGATGCAATCCTTGGGCAGGCGTTCAAATACCAGGGTGAATCGGTAACGGCTGTTTCCTGGAATGAAGGTCCAGTCAGGTGCCAGGGCGATGTTGAACTGTTGCAGCAACCGGGCGCGGCTGCCTTGTTGCATATCTACCAAAAAGGTGGTGGGCCAGATGCGCACGGCCATGTCTTCGCGGTTCAGAACGGTAATATGCACCAGCATCTGCCCTTCTTCTTCCACTAGGGTCAGTTCCTGAGCAACGACGGCTTTTTGGATGTCGGTATCGGGCAGGGAAAGCTGAAACACGGCGCACGAAAATACAGGAGGTGGGGAATACAATAACAATGCACCGAAGTCCAGTATCATCTAGGTTCCAAACAAAAAAAAGCATGGTACTGAACTTCAATACCATGCCTCCTATCAAAAACATGCGGCTGTGATTCCTAAGAATTCATTACTGTTGCATGCTGCATTTCAGGCGCTCAAAATCAATGCATTCAAACGCTTACTGTTTGACCTTCCCAAAATTGTAACCAATACTGATTTTGCCAGAATAGGTGCGCATTTTCTGCGTAAAGCTTTCGGTATCGCTGGTATAAGAATCCCAGTCAAACCATTCAGTATTGAATGTTGGTTTGGCCAGAAGGAAATCATACTGTGCCTGAATTTTGAAGCGCCCAAAATCCCAACCAATGTCGAAACCGGGCATGGTAGCAAAAGTGCGGCCAACCCCTGCAAATCTGGTAAGCGCCAAATCACCGCCCCAATAAAAATCTATCTCTGGCGAAGTAGCACTCAGCAATCCAAACAGGAGTTTAGGCTGAACAAAGAAATTAGCCTTATTCCTTTTTTGATAAAGGTTGTAATAAGCCCCAACCATATAGCCATTCAATTTCCAGGAAGTGCTCAGTGTTTTGTAAAAACCTCCTGTTAAACTGTTCAAATAATCTTTGGACAGCGCATTTTTCTGACTCTTCAACATAGAGACAATCCCAACCTTACCATTTTTTGTAATCAGCGATTTGAGTTCAAGGTCTAAAGTACTTCCAGACAAGGCTCCGCCTGATTCCAACAGGTCTGCATCCACGGAACTGAAGGCGCCTAAAGGCTCTGAAGCACCAAAAGAAATAGAAACCGACTCTCGGAAATCCTGAGCTAAAACCCGTTCCGAAGTGAAGCAAAATAAAGCGGTCAGAAACAGTCCGCTTACACGGTATTTATTTAGATTTATATGCATAAGTCCTCAAAACTATTTCAACCCGAACGCTGCTATGCGCCCACCTTCCCTTCCCGGCCTCCTGATTTCCCAAGCCGACCTCTGAATTTCCTAAGCGCCCAGGGCTATGGTTTTAATCCACTCCATCACGCGCGCTTTTGCCTGCTCCGATACCGGCACCTGCATTCCGTTGGATAAGTGTAGCTGATACCCCTGAAGGCGCGTCAGGGC
>JBEDND010000130.1:0-2743 GCA_041170785.1 Bacteroidota bacterium
ACAGTAAACAATACGCTGTCGTACACATCCAGAAAGGTGCTGTCCAGTTTCAGCGGTTGCAGGATGCTGTCGCGCAACAGCTGTCCGTAGCTGAAACCGGTCACGCGTTCCGCGACCATGCCGGCCAGCAGGTAATTGGTATTGCAGTAGTTCCAGCTTGTTCCGGGTGCAAACAAGGGCGGGCCGGCCCAGGAAATCAGTTCCCCAGTTTTGAAGATTCGGTTTGGATTGCTCAGTATGGAATCCGGATAACCGGCAACACTGGTTACATCATCCAATCCGCTGGTATGGTTGAGCAGCTGCCGGATGGTGATGTTAGGATTGATGTTTCTGTAGGAAGGAAGATAGGCATACAGGGAATCGTCCAGGCGGATGCGGCCCTGTTCAGCCAGCTTCAACAGCAGTACGCCTGTAAACAGCTTCGTATTGCTGCCAATACCGAATTCCATGTCGGAGGTGATGGGTGTACCCTGATGAGACATCCCGCCCACACCTTGCCAGGTTCCTTTCCCGGGCATAAATACGCCCACAGAAATCCCCCTCAGGTTATTGGCTTTTCTAAAACTGTCTGTGGTGCTTTGCAGTTTGGCCGCCAAAACCTGGTCAAAGTTCTGAGCCATACACATGTCTGTGAGCATGAACAGAATGGATATGCTTATTCCGAATTTCCTCATGTGCAACTCTACTTATTTTGACGACCTCACATCGATCAGGTTTAACAACAAAGATCTGGCAATAGATGTGCTTCCCCGAACTTCCATGCAACATCAGCACATCAGACCAAATTCATCCATCACCATGGTTAGGGTCAGGATTTATTTAAATTTTCTACAATGGAAACAGATTTTTGAAACAGTTGTGCATTGGGAATGGTAATGACATCTCCCTGTTTGGTTTTCAGGATGATGAAGAAATACGTAAGGTCAGAAACTTCTCCTTCAAAGGGATAATCCTTATCCAGCACACGGATATAATCACCAATTTTTATGGGGTGATTGAAAAAGAGCAGCAAGCTGGAAGTAATGTTGGAAAGCAGCGACCATTGGGCAAAAAAAGCGATGCCCAATGCTGTGAGGATGGTACCTACGAACACGGCAATTTCTTTTTGCTCCAAACCCCAAACGGCTGCCAATAAAATGGAAGCGGTAATCATGGAAAATAAATGCACTGCCTTTACGATGATTTTCCGCCGCCCCCTTTGAAGATGTGTTTGCTTGAGGGTATTGTTGATAAAAACGCGTGTGGTGTAATGCGTGATTAAGTATCCGGCCAGCACCAGCAGGGATTCGATGATTTGTATTCTGTATGCTTCCATGATTGGGTTTTATCTTCTGCTTATTGAAATAAACGCTGCGTTGCATAGAAACAACGTTCAAAGCTTGATGTTCGGAAGGCTTCGGAAATCACAGTGTACGGAACGTGTTCGGTACTTGGGAAATATCTGCCAATCAAACAATGCTGTTTATTTCTTCATAACCTTTTTCGGCATTGTCATCATTGCGGTTCGTCTCAAACCTTCACCAGGTTGTTGAAACTGAGGGCAAGGGCAAACGACTAATCCAGTTTTTTCAGCGTGGTTTTGATCCGGGTAATTTCCTTTTGCAGGTCGAGCACGGTGTTGGTCAGCTGGTCGCGGTTGGGATTGGGTTCTTCGAATCGGGGGTTGATGTAATGTACAAACTTCCAGATTTCGAGTACATCGGCCACCTTTACTTCGTAAGGCTGATACTGAGGATTGGTGGAACAAAGCAGCAGCGTACCCTGATCTTCAATTTGATTATAAACCACTTTAAACACGATACCTTCATCCTGTGTAACCACGATGTAAGGATGGCCATTTCTGATGAGGTTCCAGTTTTGCAGGTATTCACCGGTAACGAAGGCGCCATCGCACACAGGCGGCATACTGTCGCCCGAAATGGGAAACGAACGGTATTTACGTCCGGGTGCAAGAAATGGAAGGTTGAAGGCGGGCAGCACCCGGATGAATTCAGGATCGGCGAAGCCATTCACGTATCCGGCCTTGGCTTTTACCGGAACCAGTTCCACCTGATCTTCATTTGAAGGGCTAACGGTTGTGGTCAACACACGCAGTCTGGTGCCGGAAATATCCATATCGTAGCCACGTTCAATTTGCGAGAGGATTCCTTCTGGAAGCGTAGACAGATCTACCTTCAGCAACTTGTCAATGGAAACGGAAAAGAAACCGCCAAGGCGCACCAGGAGGTCAATCCCCGGTTCGGCAATTCCATTTTCATAACTGTTGTAGGCGCTGCGCGTGATGTTCAGTACTCTGGCTACTTCTTCCTGAGATCGCTTGGAACGCTTGCGCAGCAGTTTCAGATTGGCAGGCAGTTTATGATTCTTTTCCATGGTGTTCAGTTGATGGGATAAGGCAATAATTGGTAGGGTTCGGGGTGCATTTGCGCCTGGGTAGTGAACGCTTGGGCGATGGCACGCAAAGAAGGATGATCTTCGAGCGGAAGCAGTTTCTGTTCCAACTGTTCAGGTTTGGGCAGTTCCGGATGACTGAGGTATCCATAGGCCAAAATTCGGCTCTGCGCTACCCAAACACAGGAATACTCATCGGGGCTACGCCCTGGACCTTTCAACACGTATTGAACAGGAGGATGAGCCAAAGATTCCAATAATGACGACATCCGTTCACGGTGTGTAATCTTTTTCACAATTTCTGGTGCACGGCAATAGCAGTCTTCCTGTGTGCACTGTGCCCTGCTGCTGT
>JBEDND010000131.1:0-9032 GCA_041170785.1 Bacteroidota bacterium
GACTAAAACAGGAGGCGGCCCGGTAGGCGTTTACAAAAGGGTACAAACGTTTACAAGTGTTTGTACGCGTTTGGCCGTGGGGGATTTTGGCAGAAGTTTGCCAGTGGGTTGCGTGAGGGATTGCCGTGGAAAGCCCGCAGCGCAGCGAGGACTTGCAACAAAAAGCCCGACCCCGTCCGGAGGCGGGGGCACGCCCAAGCGATTAATTTTCAGGAAAAGGACGCGTATCCGAGTGCGGTTCCGATGAGTGTGGTGGTTGTGGCCTGGCTGATGCGCACGCGCACCAGGTCGCCGGGTTTGTAGTGTTCTTTGGGGAAGACGGTCACCACATGCTGGTCGTTTTTGCCCATCCAGTCCTGGTCGCTGCGTTTGGAACGTGCTTCGACGAGCACGACAACTTCTTTGCCGATGTACTCCTGATTTTTTTCTTTGCTGATGCGGTTTTGCAGGGCGATGATTTCCTGGAGGCGGCGCAGCTTTACGTCATCGGGCACGTCGTCGGGGTATTTACGCGCGGCGAGGGTTCCGGGGCGTTCGCTGTACTGATACATGTAGGAGAAGTCGAAGCGGGACCATTCCATGAGGCTGAGTGTATCCTGATGTTCGGCTTCTGTTTCGCTGCAGAATCCGGAGATGATGTCGCAGGAGATGCCGCAATCGGGCAGGATGTTGCGGATCATCTCTACCTTATCCATGTACCATTCGCGGGAGTAGTTGCGGTTCATGAGTTCCAGGATTCGGGTATTTCCGCTTTGCGCGGGCAGGTGGATGTATTTGCACACGTTTGGGTGTGCGGCCATCACACGGACTACCTTTTCGGTGATGTCTTTAGGGTGGCTGGTGCTGTAGCGGATGCGGACTTCGGGAACAGCGCGGGCGGTCATTTCCAGCAGGTCGGCAAAATCGACGGAGGAAGCCTGTTCTTCGGGTGTGAGCTGTTTGAATTCTTTTTTGGGACCGCCGCCGAACCACAGGTAGCTGTCCACGTTCTGGCCGAGCAGGGTGATTTCGCGGAAGCCCTGATCGCGGAGCTGCACGGCTTCTGCCACGATGGATTCGGGTGCGCGGCTGCGCTCGCGGCCTCGGGTGAAGGGCACCACGCAGAAGGAGCACATGTTGTCGCAGCCCCGCATGATGCTGATGAAGGCGCTCACACCGTTGCTGTTCAGGCGTGTTGGCGCAATGTCGGCATAGGTTTCTTCGAGGCTCAGCAGCACGTTGATGCTGCGCTTGCCATCTTCCACGTCGGCGATGAGTTGGGGCAGTTCGCGGTAGGCATCGGGACCGGCCACCACATCCACCAGTTTTTCTTCGTCGAGCAGTTTTTCTTTGAGGCGTTCGGCCATGCAGCCAAGCACGCCGATGATGAGGTCGCCATTTTTCTTTTTGTTGCCGCGCAGGTGTTTGAGGCGTTCGCGGATGCGCTGTTCGGCGTTGTCGCGGATGGCGCAGGTATTCAGCAGGATTACATCCGCTTCGGCTTCATCGGTGGTAGCGTGAAAGCCCTGCTCGTGTAAGATGGAAGCAACGATTTCGCTGTCGCTGAAGTTCATGGCACAACCATAACTTTCGATGTACAACTTGCGTTGCCCGGTAGTTCTTTCTGTTTCGTTGCGCGTTGCGGTTTCCATGATTTCAGATGCAAATATAATTAAGGGGGTGGGGAGAGTTGGGAGTTGGGGAGTGCGTATAATTTGGCAATAATTTTTACGTTCATGATTGCATGAAAAGAATTTTTCTCCTGCTTATCCCCTTGCTGTTTCTGAATACGCTCATGTCGCAGCAGAGATTCTATTCTTCAAAATCGTACGGTTTGGAGTTGCAACCCGATTACAACAGCGTGTATGAACTTAAGCTGGGTTACAAGCCTGACAGTCTGCTGTGCGCCCGGGGCATACGCAACGCAAGCATTTACAGTCAAACCACCCGCAGAGATAAACCAGGCAAAACAGTAGAACAGGACAGCATGTATTTTTCTTTCGATGAACATGGATTCCTTCTGGAACAACATTTTCTGAAGAATAAGCGAGGCCATGGCTGGAACAAGGAATATATCCGTGTGTACACGCGCAGCGCCGACGGCAAGCCGAACAGCATGCTGTGGCAGCCCGGCGACAAGCCTTGGATTAAGACTTACTATTACCGCAACAGCCGCGGTAACATGGACAGCACGGTGACTATAGATGAAGGCAAGGACCTACCCAGAAGCAAGACGCTTTACCGCTACAATGATTCTGGAAAGTTGCAATCACGGGCAACTTTTGACAAAAACCGCGAGGTGATGCGCTGGGAGCAAGAATTTTTTCCGGACGGCAGCTTGAGTGTGGGTAAGTATTTCCGCAAAGGGAAACTGAGGCGCGTGGAATACTATACCTGCAATCCACGGGGAGCGGAAATTCCAAAAAATACAGCCCTGGTTTGTCGCAGCAAGGAAGTGCTTCCCGATGGCAGGCGGCTGGAAATCTGGAATTCCGACGACGGGAAAAAACCAGTGAAGAATATCTATTGCTACGATCGGGAGAACCGCATCCTCTTTATCGAATATTGGAACAATACGGTACGCCCTTACTATTCCGTTTCCTATACCTATTCCGGCGACACCATGCGGGAGCGCAGAGTCAACCGCGGCTATATGCCCAAAAACAACGACAGCCTGGAAACCATCAGCATCCTGTTGTTGCCGGAGCGGAGACCGGTTTACATGGAAATGTGGCAATTCCACAAAGGCCGTGCAGCATTGCTTGAAATCAACACAGCGCAGTTTGCGGATGGCCTTACCCGAGTGGAAGAGGAAATATATCCTGAGCGAAAGAACATAAGAAGGCGCACCTATAGCTTCTACTGAGCCTCAGAATTCCGGCGGCAATTGCTTTAATTCGCGAGCGCTGCATGAAACGAATCACTTTTATCCTTACCGGCCTGAGCCTGTCACTGACAGTCGCGGCCCAAAACAATACTTCAGGCAACAACAAAGAGGACAAAGGGGTTCTGAGCGGCAATTTGCTGGTCAATCAGCAGATGTACGACCGCGATGATTCCATTGGCGCGAGCACCCAGGTGTACAGAACGACCAAAAGCAGCGCGGAAGCCTGGCTGTATCTGAATTACAAGGTACGCGGGTACAGTTTTTCCTTGCGTTACGACTTGTTCAACAATTCTCCTTTGTTAAATCCGCAGGGAACTTATACCCAGAATGGCATTGGTTATTGGCAGATTGCCAAGGATATAGACAAGCTGAACATCACGGCGGGTTATTTTTACGATCAGTTTGGAAGCGGCATCATTTACCGCAGCTACGAGGTTCGTCCTTTAGGATTGGACTTCGCCACGCAGGGATTGCGCCTGCAGTACAACTTCAGCAAAAAGACGGTTCTAAAGGCTTTTACGGGCATGCCCAAAGGCGATATTGGCAACAGATTTGGGGTAAATCCCCAGGTTATGAAAGGCACAAATCTGGAACACCGGGCCGACCTTGGAAACTTGGGCAATCTGGATTTGGGCGCTTCATTCCTGAACCGCACACTGGACCGTGAAAGCATGAATCTGATTGTAGAGAACATCCGTTCTTACCCGATTGATGAGCAATTCATTCCAAAGTACAATGTATATGCGTGGAATGTTTATGGTAACTGGTCGGTGGGCAACCTCTCGCTGGGCTTGGAATACAACCACAAGAGTGCGGAAGCCATCAGGAATCAGCGCGGAGATTTAGAAAACAGAAATGGCAGGGTATTGCTGGTGAATGCTGCCTATTCAGTGGCCGGATTTGGCAAGAACGGAGGCGGCAGCATGGGCTTCAATGCGCAATACCGTCATGTAGATCATTATTCCCTGCGCTATCAGCCCTTCCTGAATGTGCAACAGCCGTTGTATGGATTTATCACCTACCTTCCTTCATTGACCCGCCAGAATGCGTATCGTTTACTTGCGAGGTATCAGGCGCCCACACAGGACCTTGGGGAGAACGGGGTTCAGGCAGAATGGGTGATTACGCCCAAGTTTGGCACCAACTTCAATCTGAACTATTCAGATGTACGCAGCCTGAAAAGCAATGGTATAGATGGCAAGGTGTTGCAGCTGTACCGTGAATTCTATGCTGAATGGCAGCAAAAGTGGGGCACGAAGAAAAAGATTCAGACCAAGCTGGGTCTTCAAAGAGTGTATTACAACCAGGCGCGTTATGAGCAGGAACCGGAATACGAACCCGTAAACACCTTAACACCCTTCGGAGAACTGAGCATCAAACTACCGAAGAAGCGCAGCATGCGTTTGGAGCTCCAGTATCTGGAAACGACGAAAGACCAGGGTTCTTTTTTGAACGCGATGCTGGAATTCAACATTTCGCCTTACTGGAACATTTCTGCCGGCGACATGATCAATACCAAGCCGCATCGCTACGCCAACATGATTATTGCCGATAAGGTCATCCACTACCCTACCTTCTTCACCAGCTATACCGCAAAGAATTCTGTGTTTACCCTGGCATATTTGAAGCAACAGGCCGGTGTAAATTGTTCCGGTGGTATTTGTCGTGTGGAGCCTGCCTTCAGCGGATTCAGGTTTACGGTGAGCACGAATTTTTAAGCATTTCGAAATAAGGCCTGAGATTCCGCGATTATGGTTCTTCAGAACAGGTAAATCGGAATGATGGCAAGAAAAAGCAACGGATGCCCGGTTTCCTTTACAGCCAAAATGAAAAGTAAGATCCAAAAAACCTCAGGATCTCCCGGACCCTCAGGAAAATGATTGGGACCGGAAATCATTTGCTTCAGGAACAAACCATGGCAGTGCCATGAACATTACATCTTCAATAGGCGGAGAAAGTGCTTCTGTCCTCCGACGCTGAGTTCTGCGAAGTACACCCCCTGCGGCAAGTCTTCAACAGGAATGCTGATGTTATGCATTCCGGCCTGAAAAGGTTGTGCTGTGATTTTACGAACCGGAGACCCTCCGGCATTTAACAACCGAATTTGGATATTCTGTTGGCTTTCAAGTTCAAAGGAAAGGTATGCTGTGGCGCTTGTCGGATTTGGCGTAATATTCAGTTCTGGCACAGTGCCGCCGAAGTCGGCATTGGTGGAAGTAAGTATCGGGATATTCGCCTTCAGCAACACGAATCTATTGGGAGATTCCGTGAGGGCATAGATTTTGCCATCGGGCGCCTGACGTACGTCGCGAAAACGCGCATAACCACTCAGGCTGCGATAGGAGGCCACACGTTTATCGTCCTTCATTTTGAGCCAATGGATATGGGTTCCGGCCAGGGCACCAATAAGGATATCGGCTTCGTTGGCTGCCTGACCATTTCTGATAAAAGTCATCCCGCTGGGAGCAATGGAAGGCACCCAATACGTTAAAGGCAGCTCCATGCCCGGAAGGGTTGTATCTGGAGTGATGGGTGTTCCATCGTAATTGATACCGAACGTGACCGCAGGCCAGCCATAATTTATTCCGGGACGAAGCAGATTAAGTTCGTCGCCTCCGCGTGGGCCGTGTTCATGGGCATAGATTGCTCCGGTTTCAGGGTGCACAGCCATGCCTTGAATATTGCGGTTGCCCCAACAGAATATTTCCGGTTTGGTGTCAGGCACTCCGCGTAATGGATTGTCATCAGGAACTGTTCCATCATCATTTAAACGCAGCACCTTGCCTAAGTGATTATTGGTATTTTGCGCATGCTCGGGAAAGCCGCGGTCGCCAACAGACATGTAAATACGGTGATTCCGATCGAAGACTATGCGACTGCCAAAATGCTGGCCAGAGTTGCTTACCGGCAAAGCGCGGAACAATTCAGTGAAATCTTGCAATTGATCATCAAGCAATTTACCCCTGCCCAAAGCTGTTGTCTGGCCACCTGTGGCATTTACAGCATAGCTGAGATAGACCAAGCGGTTGCTGTCAAAATCGGGATGCAGGGCGACATCGAGCAAACCGCCCTGCCCACTTGCAGAAACTTGTGGTACTCCGCTGATTTCCTTGAGTACATTACCGCTGATGTTGTAGCGGAACAGTTTACCCTGTTTTTCCGTAAAAAGCACTTCATCACTGTTTAGGAAGGTAAATCCCCAAGGCGCCGAGCTGTTATTAAGCAATACCTTGTCAACGGTCAACTCCGGTGTTTGCGAACTTGCTGAATGTACCGCAAATGTGCAGGTGAAAAGGAAGAGAAAAGGCTTCATCATAACGATTGAAAAACAGCTGCCAATCTACATTTGTTTGTACAACTCTGATGCACGGCAACTGCAGGGCGCGCCGGAACATACTCCGGGTAATTCAAACAGCTTGTCTGTATTTGGCGCATTGGGTTGGCAGAAACAGAAACTGGCCTGTCTAGAAAACAACTTCAGGCGCTTTAATAGACGAAGCAGTAGGTTGCCGGAGAAATCAGCATGGGTTTGGTGATTTTCAGGTATCCCCAAAACCGACTTTCACCCTGCATACATGTCGTCAGTGCCTGTAATCCAGAAACGCCTTCACCCGTTCCGCCTGCAATTGGATTCCATGAAACATACTGTCGTGGGAAAGCCGCATACTGTCGTTCCGCTGCAATACCATCCCGTGGGTGATTCCGGAAAGCACACTGCTGTCCCGGAGCATGAAGGCCTTGTACACCGCCGGATAGTTTTGTTTGGTTTGGGCCAGCAATGCCTGACTGTACACACAATCCGTTGGTGATTTTAGTTTTCTGTTGGGTTCATAAACCAGATACACGGGTTTGAGTCGATGCGCGGCCGCTTCCTTTTGAAGCAGTTCGCTCAACTGTGTTACGCAGCCACTGCAATACGGATAGCTCATATACACCAAAAGCTGCCGTTCGTTGCGCTGAATGAATTTTGTGCGGCACTGTTCGTCGAGCACCCGGATGCCGGACTGCATCGTGCTGCAGGCTGTGCAGGAAATCAACAACAGCCATCTAATTCCGCTCAAACACATAAACAGCCATGTTCTTTTTACTCTTTGGAAGCTTTTCCGTCACAAACCTCATCAGCTCCTGAGGTGTTTTCCCGAGCATGGTTTCTTTGCCGGCGGCAATGCCCAGGGCCATGATGGAACCATCATCCATCAAGAAGGTAGGACCACCGGTGCGCAACATGGTCAGTTCAAGTAACTTCACATTGTATCCGAATGGTTCGGCATTCCGCACCAGGATGCTGGTATCCAGGCGCAGCCCAGTGCCTTCTTTCTTCAGAAAGTCCAGCGCCCAGATTTGTTGTCCTTCTTCATAGAGCGTGTAGCGCACCACCACATCACCGCGTTGATTGGCCATGATTTTCTCCACGCGGGAATAGCGTCCCATCCAGTTGGCCATAGTGTCCCAGGCGGTCATCATGCCCTTGGCAAATTCCAGGGATATATATTCGGCTTCCAGGCTGTCGGGATATTGGTTCCAGGATTTTGGCTTCGCTTCATATACCAAATGCGCCGGGCCATGGGGGTTCAAGGCATAGATTTTATAGTTGACGATATCGGTCATGAGCAGCGTACTGTCGCCCCAAAGCGCGCATAAGGCATTATCGAACTTGCTGCGGGTGAGGTACATGTGTCCGCGCGGCAACCATGTGGTATCTTTGTGCAGGCTGTTCAGGCGGTAGCGAATAACTCCGGATTCGAATGGTCCATCGGCATAAGGATAAGCGAAGTGGCCAAAAACCATACTCCCATCGGCGCTCATGAAGTATTTATCGCCGGTGGCAGTTCCCTTCGGAAGATTTAGTGCAGGAAACTTAGCGCTGTTCACCTGAAGCACGGAATCGGCAACCAGGAGTAATCGCTGTTGTTGCATCTGTACCTGTCCTTCATACACATCCACGTTTGGCAGTGACTGTCCTTTAAAAAGCAAGGATTCCGGCTTTCGGCGGAAACAGGTTCCATCAGTAGCCACGGTGTGGACCGTGTATTTCGGACCTTTCCCGGTTTTTTGCCGATGCAGAAACGCCAACTTGTGTCCTTCCACCGTGAAGCCAATAAAATCCTGGGCATAGATCAGGCCTGGTACTGCTACTTTAGGATTTACGAAGGAATGTTTCAGGACTAAACCTTCCTGGGCATGAGCAGGTAGCAGGCTCAACGCAGCTAAAATACCGGCTGCCACCCCGAGGCGGCAACCGGTAAACGAACAAAGTTTCATAGCGTCAGATAAGTTCATCTTTGTCAATGGTGATGGTTCCATCTTCCAGATTCTGGTGGTTCCAAACGAGGGTATATCGAAATTTCTTACCGCTCACGGGATCGAGAAACACCCGAATTTCCGTGCCTTGCATGGCACCTTTGTTCAATTGTTCCTGGACAAACTCAAGCAATAAATTCGTAATACCTTCCTGCACATCATGGTTTTGATGGGTTTGGTCCACCAGCGAAGGGCATTTGAAAATGCCGGGACCGGTGCAGTGAATCACGCGCATCACATCCACATACGGAATACCGATTTTCTGATCGCTCACCTGTTTGTAGCCCCTTGGTCCCCCGTCTTTGGTGGTTCTGGAGTAAATGATCCAGGCTTGTGAAGATGCGGCTGTGCCCAACAACAACAATGAGAGCAAACCCAATCTGAGGAACTTGATATTCATATCACTTCCTCCTTCTCAATCCTGGTGCGTACGTCTTCACCATCCAACTCCCAGAACACAATGTACCGATACCGTTTACCTGTTTGTGCGTCTTCATAAATGACCACATGCGAACCATTGGACTGGCCGAGTGCCATTTGACCCGTAGCGTAGCGCGATAATTTGTTTACATGATCCGCATCAACCGGATCGCTGTAATCGCCGGGCTGCGCGACAGCTGGACACATTTCGTAGCCCTCACCTTTGCAAGACACATACAGCACTTCTACCTGCAAAAGCCCCCAGGAACCAGGGACCGGCAAATAAGCAATGTACTTACTGGTTTCACTGTAGCCCTTCCGAACACGATCCACACTTCGGAACTCGGCACTGTAAATAACATAGGCGTTGCTTTCTTGCACTCCCGCAAGCAACAACAAGGAAAAAATTATAAAACGTCTCATAATACAAATAATTATGCCATAC
>JBEDND010000132.1:0-8368 GCA_041170785.1 Bacteroidota bacterium
TAAGTAAAGTGTGTCGCCAATTGATGCAGCAGTGACTTTGTATCTTGAATTTCCGGCCATTGGATCAAGCGATGAAACGGCTTAATAGTCATTTGGTTTGCCGGAAGAATCATCGACATAAAGGTTTGATCTTCCTGGCGTTCATAATGCTGGATATGGCCTTGATAGTAGCGCGTGGTTGCAGCAATACGATGATGGCCATCGGCGATATAAAATGCAGCAATGCCAGCAAAGTATTCCTGAGTTTCATGATGAAGTTCCGAGGGGATGCTCCAAACTTCATGGCGAAAACCAGATTCACATACAAAATCGGAAAATAAAACACCTTTCCAATCTTCGAGCGGAGGTGGCCCTTGATGAGACTCATAACAAAGGAGCACAGGTTCCCCTACTGCATGTGTGACTTCCATGTGCTTTACCAGCTTCAGTTCTTTTTGTGTGCGCGTGTGTTCGTGCTTCTTAACGGAGCCATTGAGGTAGTCGGATACACCAATACCTGCGAGAATTCCTTCGTAAATAACCCCTTGAACAGGATCTGTTTGACGGTAAATCATCATCTGCCTGTCAGGTTCCTCTATGAGCACTTTTTGATCGAGCAGCTGCCTGAAGTAGTTCCTTCCAAAACCAAAATGCCGTTCCTGGTGCTCAGGATCGGCAAAATGAAGGTATGGTTTTACTACATGAAGGTATGAGAAAGGATTATCCTCAAGAATTTGCGTCAATTCATCCTGCGTTTCGGAACCGGATATTCTTGCCGACACCTGCGAAGCATAGGAAATATCCGGACGAATAATCTTAATTGGATGAATTTGAGGCATGTTCCTTATTTGAAAAAACCAATGATCCGTTCAGCAAGTTCAACACCAACGCGTTCTTGCGCTTCTTTCGTAGAGGCACCGATATGTGGAGACAATGATACTTTGTCTGATTTCAATATGTCTGTGTAAACAGGTGGTTCTTGTTCAAAAACATCTATTCCCGCAAATCCAATTTGACCAGAATCCAGAGCTTCGAGCAGGGCCTGTTCATTTACGACTCCTCCCCTTGCGCAATTGATCAGGATAGAACCTTTCTTCATCATGCGCAGTTCTGCTGCACCAATGATCTCTGCTTCACCTCCGGGTACATGAAGACTGATGAAGTCGCTATTCGAAAGCACATCATCCATTTTTTGACCTTGGAGTTTAACTTTGAAATTATTAACAGCATATTTACGATTAAACGTTATCACTAATTCAAAAGACCGTTCCTTGTAGTCGTAAACTACCACATCCATTCCCAGTCCAATGGCCATCCTGGCCACTTCCTGCCCGATACGGCCAAAACCAATAATGCCCATAGTTTTGCCGGCAAGCTCCACCCCATTGGAACCGATTTTCTTTAGTTCGTTGAACCGCTCCTTCCCTTCATCGGGCATGATGCGGTTGGTGAGCTGTAAATATCTGGCTGAGGTGAACAAATGCGCAAATACCAATTCAGCTACTGAACGAGAACTTGCAGCAGGCGTATTTACTACGGGTATATTCTTGATGCCCGCCTGCCTGAGGTCGATATTATCAAGGCCAACTCCTGCCCTGGCAATAAGCTTAAGGTTGCTGCCCGCGTCTATCACTGCCGCGTTTACCTTGGTAGCGCTGCGCACAATCAACACATCGTATTCGCTTATTTTATCTGGAAGTTCATCTTGTGGAATTTTATCGGTAATAACTTCGAAACCTGCCTCAATGAGCATGGATTTGCCAATGGCATCAATACCATCATTGGCCAAAACTCTGTATTTGGTCATGTGTTTTTCTTAATTGAAGTTTTGCATTACGTGCACCAGTGCCTGCACACTTTCCAAAGGAAGTGCATTATACATGGATGCCCTGAATCCGCCTACAGACCTATGTCCTTTGATTCCGCTGATGCCAGCTTCTTTACATGCGGCAAGAAACTTTGATTCAAGCGCTGCATGTTCCTCGTTCATCACGAAACACGCATTCATGTGTGAACGATCTTCTACGGCGCATGTTCCCCGGAAATATGGGTTCTTATCTACTTCACCATAAAGCAGATCAGCGCGTTCCTGAGCTCTTTGTTCCATAGCTTCAACGCCTCCTGCATTTTGAACCCAAATTAGGTTATACAGGGAAACCAGAATCGGAAACACAGGTGGTGTGTTGTACATGCTTCCTTTGTCTGCATGAATACGATAATCCAGCATGCTGGGAATCGGGCGATTTACTTTTCCAAAAATTCCTTTTTTGGCTATAACCAGTGTTACACCGGCAGGACCCATATTCTTTTGGGCACCGGCATAAATCAGACTGAATTTCGAAACATCCACCGGCCTGCTGAATATATCCGAACTCATATCGCAAATCATCGGAACCGGGCAATCCGGGAATGATTTCATTTGGGTGCCATAGATGGTGTTATTGCTGGTACAATGGAAATAATCGGCATCGGCCGGAATAGAATACGACTTCGGAATAAAGCTGAAATTCTGATCGGCTGAGCTGGCCACCACATCTACCTGTCCGTACAGTTTCGCTTCTTTAATGGCACCAGATGCCCAAACACCTGTATTCAGGTATGCGGCCTTATGTTCGAGCAGGTTGTGGGGAATCATATAAAACTGGGTACTGGCACCGCCCTGAAGGAACAGCACGTCGTAATCATCCGGCACATGAAGCAGTGACTTCACAATGGCTCTGGAATCTTCCATTACCTGTTCAAACTCTTTGCTGCGGTGCGATACTTCCAGAATGGAAAGACCTGTTCCGGCAAAATTGCGAATGGCTTCAATGGCCTGGTCAAATGCGTCTTTAGCTAAAATAGACGGGCCTGCGGAGAAATTATGTACCTGAGTCATGGCTCGAAATGAAATACGGCGCAAGTTTAGAATGATATTTGTCCTTATCCAATACTTTTAACCCACAACACGATGAAGCTTTTCACATTATGGCCAATGTTGGCACTTTCACTTGCAACGGGTGCTTCAGCGCTTGCCCAAACAGACGATTCAAGGTCGAATCAAAGGACAGGTATGTTTCAGTCCGACCGCATCATTAAGGGTGGAAATGTGGGATTGTGGCTGGGAACCACAACGTTTATACAGGCGTCACCATTTATCGGCTACCGATTCACAGATAAATTCAGCGCAGGCATTGGAGGTGAATGTACCTACATCAGGGAGCGAACCACAGGTACTGCAGAGGAATGGGCCATTTACGGGGGGAATTTCTTCACCCGCTATCAAGTATTGGATGCACTTTTCCTTCAAGGGGAATACAGCGCCATCAGCTTTCCAGACAACAATGGAAGGTCATGGTATCAAAGTCCCTTGGTTGGCGGTGGTTACATGCCAGGCAGAGGCTTATACGTGATGGGTATGTGGGCATTAAATCCCAACTATCCCATTGCCAGCCCCATCCTCAGGATGGGATTCGTTTTTTAAATCCTCGAAGTAATAAGCAATGGTGCAATGCCAATACCTATGTTGAGCAATGTGCACAATACCAAGGCTACGCGCACAGACAATGCTGTTTGCACAGGTGCCGTCGTTTCATCTGAATCTCTGAAGTACATTGCAATAATTGCTCGAAAGTAATAGGCCACGCTTACTGCAGACAAAACCAAGGCAAGAACAATCAGCCATGTATGGGCAGTAAATGCTGTGGAAAACAAGGCATACTTACCTGCAAATCCTGCCGTTGCAGGAATTCCAGTCATAGACAACATGCTGACAAGCAGCGCAAATGACTCCAATGGGTATTTTTTCGCCCATCCATTGAGCGACGCTGCGGATTCATTTCCTGATTCCGTTTTCATTTTATGTATCATGGCAAACGCCACCAGGGCAGCCAGTCCATAGCCGGCCATGTACAACAACAGTGCCTTTGATGCTTCTGAGTTGTGCATAAGGATGGCCAACAAAAGGTAACCTGCATGTGCTACAGAGGAATAAGCAAGCATCCTTTTCAAAGACTGTTGCATGAGTGCACTCAGATTTCCGATCACCATGGTCAGCGCAGCAAGTACTGTTAAGGTTGGTGTCCAAAATTCATGCGCAGCAGTAAAAGAAACGGAGAAGATTCGGAACATCGCCACTATACCGGCTGTTTTAACCACGGTGGCCATAAATGCAGTGATTCTTCCCGGGCTGCCTGTGTACACATCGGGTGCCCAAAAATGAAATGGTGCCGCAGCAATTTTGAACAACATTCCAAATAAAACCATGAGGATACCTATTTTACCCATGGGTGTCAGTCCGGTAAGCATTGCCGCACCGGTGTAGCGCAAGCCAATTTCTGCCATATCGAAACTTCCCGTGGTGCCATAAACCATGGCCACACCAAACAGCAGGATGCCGGTGGCAAAGGAACCCATCAGGTAGTACTTCAGGGCCGCTTCATTACTGCGCAGGTCTTCTTTTCTGGATCCTGCCAGCACATAAAGCGGAATTGAAAGAATTTCAAGGCCAAGAAACAACATGAAAAAGCTGTTGAAAGAAGTCATGATGAGTCCGCCACAAAGGCTGAACAACATCAATGCATAGATATCTGCGCCTGTATCTTCTTTTTTAGGAACAAACAACAAAGAGCCCATTAAGCCGAGAAAAATGAGCAGGGTATTGAATGCCAGTGAGAATTTGTCAAACTGGAGCATGGAAACCCACTGTGCTTCCCAGGGTAATTCCCAACCATTGTAGTCCATAATATTGATCAGGAGCGACAATGTAAGAATCAACCAAACTAAAGGTGTCAACCTGCGTTCGGATTTACCAAGGCCGGCAAAAAGCAGCACAATGGCCCCGATGAAAATGATGATAAGAGCTTTCATATGCGGTTAGCGCAGCGCGATTCGTTCTTGGATAATTTCCAGCAGTTGGGTCATGCTGGCATGAGTTAGGTCTAAAATTGGTTGTGGGAATATGCCGAATACAAGAATCAACGACGCCAAAATGCCCATGCCCAACCACTCACTTGGCACAAGGGCCTGGAAAGCCGGTTGGTGTTCCGCAGCATCACCAAACATACTGAATTGATACATCCGGAGCATGTAAGCTGCACACAAAATGATGGTTAATCCGGCAAGAATTCCATAAACAGCATTTGACGCAAAAACGGCCTGTAGCAAGAGCAATTCTCCTGGAAATCCGTTGGTTAGTGGAACTGCAACAGTGCCAAGCACGGCAACCATAAACAGGATGGCAAAAACCCTGGACGAAGCAGCAAGCCCACGAAGCTGGGTCATGGATCGTGAACCCATCCGCTGTTCGATGATAGATATGGCAAAGAACAAGGCTACTATGTTGATCCCATGGTTGAACATCTGAATTGCTGCTCCCTGAAATCCGTTAATAGTTAAAGTAGCTATACCGGCAGCAATCAATCCAACGTGAGAAAACGATGAATATGCGACCAGTCTTTTCAAATCATTTTGTCTTAATGCGATGAAACCACCATAGATCACACCAACAACGGCCAAAAGCCCCACCCAGGACATCTGGCTTTGGATGACTTCCGGAACCAAAGGTAAATACCATCGGAACAATCCGAAGAATCCCATTTTCAACATAATTCCCGAAAGGAGCATGGAACCGGCGGCTGGCGCAGCGGTATAGGTATCAGCCTGCCAGGTATGAAAGGGGAACACAGGAATTTTAATGAGGAATGCAATCAACAAACCTGCTCCAACCCACCATGCTTCTGCCTCAGTCAATTCAACAGCAACAAGCGAAGCCCACTCAAAACTATGCGTTCCTGGTGTTTTCCAATACAGAAAGAGCAGCGAAGCAAGCATGAATACGCTGCCGAAAAAGGTATACAAGAAAAACTTGAGCGTGATGCGAATCCTGTTGTCCGATCCCCATTTGGCGGAGATGAAGTAAATAGGAATCAATGCAAGTTCCCAGAACACGTAAAATAGCAAACCGTTCATGGACGTAAAAACTCCATTCAAAGCGGATTGCATCAATAGAATCAGTGGAAGCATCAGCCTGTTCTGCTCTTGATTCATGGACCAACGAGACAACAAGATGATTGGTGTGAGCAGGTTGGCAAGCAACAGCAACAGCATGCCCATTCCATCAATACCTGTATGGACCCTTATTCCTTCATTCATCCAGGGAACATTTTGCTCGAACTGCAAGGTTCCATCCGGGATAAAAACACTGAGCCAATAGAGGTTAAGTGCCAGTGTGGCTATAGAAAACAGGAATGATACCTGCCGGTTCAAACTTTTGCCCAGCCACGATATCAAGGCACCAGCCAGAGGTAGGATAATGAGTTCCAATTGTTCAGATAAATAGGTTTACGCCAAGAATAACTGCCATCGACAATACCATGATCAACAGATACCATTCAATATTTCCGGTTTGAATTTTTCGCATGAAATTTCCAAGCCATTGAGTGATGTTGCCACTTTGTTCCACCGCTCCATCAATCACTTTTTGATCCGACCAGGCGTATAATCCGTCGGCAAGTTGCTCTGATGGATGTACAATCACCTGATCGTAAGCTTCGTCAATCAGGAATTTCGCTCCCAGAAGTTTGCCAATGCCTTGCATTGAGGCATCTGATTCGGGAACGACTTCAGCAACCACGTATTTCCTTCGGGTGAGCACAAAGGCCAAGAGCAAACCCAAGGTAGCCAGCCCAGCAAACATCATTTCGCTTGCAAATGTGTGGTGATGAGTTGCCTGATCGGCCAATACAGGATCAAGCCAATGATGCAAGCCCTGGCCTGATGCTCCGGTATAATGTGGCAAATTAATTACCCCTCCTGCGATGCTCAACACCGCCAAAACCATCAAAGGAAGGGTCATCAATACCGGTGATTCGTGCAGGTGGTGTTTTTGTGTTTCGGTTCCCCTGAAATTGCCATGAAAAGTCACAAAAAACAGGCGGAACATGTAAAAAGCAGTCACAAATGCGCTGGCCAGTCCAACGGGATAAAGCCAATGGTTGCGGTCGTACAATGCCAGCAGTATTTCGTCTTTTGAGAAGAAACCGGAAAGGAACGGAAAACCGGAAATGGCCAATGTTCCAATCAGGAAGGTCCAATATGTAATGGGCATGTATTTTTTCAGGCCGCCCATTTCACGTATATCCTGCGCACCGCTCATGGCGTGGATTACACTTCCCGAACCCAGGAACAGCAATGCCTTGAAGAATGCGTGGGTGAGCACATGAAACAGTGCTGCGGTATAGGCACCGCATCCAAGGGCAATAAACATAAAACCCAATTGGGAAACGGTAGAATATGCAAGTACTTTTTTGATGTCGTTCTGTTTGAGTCCAATCAACGCTGCTACTACGGAAGTCAACAGGCCTGTGTACAACATCAGGTCTCTTGCTGCAGGGCTGTAGTTGAACATCACATTGCAGCGAACAGTCATGTAAATACCTGCAGTGACCATGGTTGCAGCGTGGATCAATGCTGAAACCGGCGTTGGTCCGGCCATGGCATCGGGCAGCCAGGTGAACAAAGGAATTTGCGCACTTTTTCCGGTTGCGCCGATGAACAAAGAAATGCAAATCGCGGTAAGAATTTCAGGTCTGTAGGCGCCTGTTTCTACCTTTTGGAAAACTGCACTGTATTCAAAAGTTCCGAACTGGAAGTAAATGAGAAACAATCCAACCAGCAGACCCAAATCGCCAATGCGGTTCATCACGAATGCTTTCCTGGCGGCTTTGCCGTAGGATTCGTTTTTAAACCAAAAACCAATGAGCAGATAACTGCACAAGCCAACCCCTTCCCAACCAAAGAACATCACTACGAAGTTGCTGCCAAGAACCAGCAAGAGCATGCTGAAAATAAACAGGTTGAGGTAGGCGAAGAATTTATAGAATCCTTCGTCGTGGTGCATGTATGCTATGGAATACAGATGAATCAGAAATCCTACACCGGTAACCACCAACAGCATAATGGTACTCAACCGATCGGCCTGAAAACTCAAATCTACCTGAAAAGATCCAACGTTGAGCCACTGAAACAGTTTAAACGCAATGGGCTCACTGTTCTGGGCCTGCGCGTTAAAGAGCATCAGGGAAGCAACGAATGGGAGGAACACCGCGAGGGTACCCAGCCATCCGGAAGCGCTATGTAGTTTTTTACCAAAGAGGCCATTGATCAGAAAGCCTGCCAACGGAGTCAAAAGTATGATGATAAATAAGCTGCTTTGATTCATCTGGTTAGTTCTTAATTTGGTCCAGGACGCTGATGCTTGTTGCCCGCGTGTTTCTGTATACCATGACCAGAATGGCCAGTCCAACGGAAGCTTCGGCTGCGGCCACTACCATGATGAAGAACACGAAAATCTGACCTGAGGCATCTCCCATGTAAGTGCTCAAACTCACAAATAGCAGATTCACTGCAT
>JBEDND010000133.1:0-7869 GCA_041170785.1 Bacteroidota bacterium
AAGGCAGCAGCGGGGTTGCCGATACACAAATTATGTTTGAACACGTGAAAAGGGCACTCATCATAGGTGGAACATCGGGGATTGGCGAAGCTTTGGCCCGTGTCATGTGCGCGGCCGGACAAGAGGTGTTGACCACCGGCATCGAACCCGACAAGATTGCCAAACTCAACACAGAACAGCTGCACGGCCTAAGTGCCGCCTTTTTTGACGCCGCTGCGTCCGATGCGACCCTGGAACTAAACACCCTCCTGGCCGGTTTCGGACCTTGGGATTGCATCGTGTACAGCGCCGGCATCGGACAGCTGAACCGCGGCCAGCCCGCCGACATACAAAACCGAGCCAACCAAGTGAATGTGCTGGCCTTTACCACCGTGGCCGACTTCGCCTGGCGATATTTTGAGCAACAAGGGCAAGGACATTTTGTGTGCATCAGTTCCATGGCCGGGCTGTTTGGCTACCATAAAGCACCTGCCTACCACGCTGCCAAATCATACCAGATTAACTACCTGGAAAGCTTGAGGCAAAAGGCTTTCCATTCCGGAAAGCCGATGTACATCACCGACATCCGTCCGGGCTTTGTGACCACCGGCATGACCGAAGGGAAAAAGCTGTTCTGGCCGGTGAGCGCAGCACAAGCTGCCAAAATCATTTACAGACACATAGAACAGCACCACGACATCGGCTATGTTCCAGGGCGCTGGTGGCTTGTGGCCGGCCTGCTGAATCTGCTGCCCGCGTGGATCAGGAAGAGGTTCTGAGGGAAGTTGGTGGTTGAGGCGCACGCTTGTCCCGGGCGAACGAAGTGAGTTTCCGGAGAAGCCACATGATACCGCACCCGCCGGTGGCTGAGGCCCTCGAAGCCACAACACAATGTGCAATATCCAGGCAACGAAACCCGTTGAAAAGGAATCTTCAGAAGATTTGAACTAAATTTTTTAGAGATGAGCGCTTGGATGTACATTTTAAGGTGCGCCGACGGAAGTTATTACACAGGCAGCACAAATAATCTGGATTTCAGAATTGCCCAACATCAGACTGGTGAAGGGTCCAACCATACTCGTGAACGGCTTCCTGTGGATTTAGTTTATTTCGAAGAATTTCAAAGAATTGATGATGCATTTCGCAGGGAAAAGCAAATACAAGGGTGGAGCAGGAAGAAAAAGGATGCGCTGATTCATGGACAAATTGAAAAACTACCTGGATTGTCATTTGCGTATAGAGATAAGAAAAATGATTGATTGTTGTGTGTGGCTTCGAGGGCCTCAGCCACCAGAAAAGAATACCTTTGGGCTTCGAGGGCCTCAGCCACCAGAAAACAATACCTTGGGGCTTCGAGGGCCTCAGGCATCACGAACACAACGAATTCAACCACATGTCAAACGCCGAATCTGCCATCACTGCGTATATCAACGGCTTTCCACAGCCGGTTAAAGGCAAACTTCTGGAACTGCGCAACATCATCCGGGCGGCGGTTCCCGAGGCCGAAGAATGCATCAGCTACGGAATGCCCGCGTTGAAGTGGCATAAGGTGCTGGTGTATTATGCAGGCTGGAAATCACATGTCGGGTTTTATCCCACGTCAGAGCCCATACGGGTATTCGCAAGGGAACTACTTCCATTTAAAACCTCGAAAGGCGCCGTGCAATTCCCTTTGGATGCGCCTTTGCCGGAAGCACTGATTACCCGGATGATTTTATTCAGGAAAGAAGCAGTGCTGCACGCCAAAAAGAAATGACACATCACTAAAAAACATAAATTCGCCCTGCTGAACAAGCCTGCGCACATATTGCTCCTGTTGATTTTTTCGCTCTCCGGAACGGAGTTCGGTCAGTTGCTGCGCTTGCCTTTGCTGTTCAATCATTACCTCGAGCATAAAAAAGAGCATAGCGACCTGAGCATTGGTGATTTCCTATTGATTCATTACAGCCAACAGCATCAGGACGGTGCCAATGAAGAAGACCGTCAGCTTCCGTTTAAATCGCATCTGGAATGCGCGAAATTGTTCAGTATTGCTTCGCCCTTCCCAAACAGTGTGAGCCTCTTGATTCCATTAACACCAGAAGGAAGCATGAATATGCCGAGTGCATCTACCGCGCTGAGCGCCGGCGTGCGCACCATGATCTGGCAACCTCCGCGCCACAGCTGAACGAATCGTTTTTCCGGGCGCTTGAAGGCCTTGCCTTGGCCACATCAGGGGACAATCCACCCCGTTCAAACAGGATTTTATTATTTAAAAGAACATGCTGCATCAAATCATTGGTTTTTCCATCCGGAACAAACTCATCATAGGACTATTCACCCTGGCCCTGATTGGCCTGGGCATTTATGAACTGCGCCGGCTTCCCATAGATGCCGTACCAGACATTACCGACAATCAAGTGCAGGTAATCACTGTTGCCCCCAGCCTGGGCGCGGGAGATATCGAGCGGCTGGTCACCTTCCCCATTGAACAGGCCAACAGCAACATCAGCGGGATCAAAGAAATCAGAAGCTTTTCCCGCTTTGGCCTTTCGCTCATTACGATTGTATTTAACGACGAAACCGACGTGTACTGGGCCCGTCAGCAGGTAGCTGAACGCCTGCAACAAGTGCGGGCAGAAATCCCTGAAGGCGCAGGAAATCCCGAACTGGGTCCCATTTCAACAGGCCTTGGGGAAATTTACCAATACGTGGTAAAGGCAAAACCCGGCTTCGAGCAGCGATACGATGCCACAGAACTCCGAACCATCCAGGATTGGCTGGTGCGGAGGCAACTGCTGGGCGTAGCAGGCGTAGCTGAAGTGAGCAGCTTTGGCGGGAAGCTGAAGCAGTTTGAAGTCGCCGTGGATCCGACGCGGTTGCAGGCGCTTCAGGTGAATATCAACGAAGTGTTCGATGCACTGAACCGCAACAATGAAAATACCGGAGGCGCCTACATTGAAAAAGGCCCGACTGTGCTGTTCATCCGCAGCGAAGGGCTGATCGGAACAAAGGAAGACATTGCCTCCATTCCCATCAAAAACACCACTGGCGGAAGGCCCATCCTGATCAGCGACATTGGCACGGTGCAGGAAGGCCATGCCACCCGCTTTGGCGCCATTTGTTACAACGACCAGGGAGAAGCTGCCGGCGCCGTGGTGATGATGCTCAAAGGGGCCAACAGCAGCGATGTGATTCAAAAAGTAAAAGCGCGCATCGATCAGATCAAGAAAACCCTTCCCGAAGGGGTGGAAATCGAGCCCTTCCTGGACCGCACCAAAATGGTAAACCATGCCATCGGAACGGTAGAAAAAAACCTGCTTGAAGGCGCACTGATTGTGGTGTTTATCCTGGTTTTGTTTCTCGGACAACTGCGCGCCGGCCTGTTGGTAGCATCCGTTATTCCGCTGTCCATGTTGTTCGCCGTTATCATGATGAACGCCTTTGGCGTGAGCGGCAACCTGATGAGCCTCGGCGCGCTAGACTTCGGTCTGATTGTGGATGGTGCCGTGATTATTGTTGAAGCAGTGATGCATAGCCTGTCGCATAACCGGCGCTTCGTTGGTGTAAACAAACTGAGCACAGCCCAAATGGATGAAACGGTACAACATTCCGCAGGCAAAATGATGAATAGCGCGGTGTTCGGTCAGCTCATCATTCTGATTGTGTACCTGCCCATTTTTACCCTGCAAGGTATTGAAGGCAAGATGTTCAAACCCATGGCACAAACTGTTGCATTCGCCTTGATGGGCGCATTCTTGCTTTCGCTGACCTATATCCCAATGATGAGCGCACTGCTCCTCAGCAAAAAAATAAGCCATCAACCCAACAAATCAGAACGCTGGCTGAATGCGTTGAGTTTGAAGTATAAATTCCTGCTGGCCAGAGTTTTACGATTTCCTAAACTGGTTCTGGGTGGCGTGGCCTTGTTGTTTCTGCTGGCTGTATTGTTGCTTACACGTTTGGGTGGCGAATTTATTCCCGCCCTTGAAGAAGGAGATTTTGCCGTTGATACCCGAGTGCTCACCGGAAGCAACCTGAACACCAGCATCGAATACACTCAGAAAGCCGCAGCGCTGTTGTTAAAAACCTATCCCGAGGTGGAAAAAGTGGTGACCAAAATAGGAAGCGGTGAAGTGCCCACCGACCCCATGCCTATGGAAGCTGCAGATATGATGGTCATCCTGAAAGATAAAGATGCTTGGACCAGTGCCAAGGGATTTCCTGAACTCGCAGAAAAAATGGGCAACACCCTGTCGGAAATCCCGGGAATCACCACCGGATTTCAATTTCCCGTGCAGATGCGCTTTAACGAACTGATGACCGGCGCCCGGCAGGATGTAGTGTGTAAAATTTTCGGAGAAAACCTGGACACACTTGCGACTTACGCCGAAAAACTGGGCGCGCTGGTTCAACGTGTTCCCGGCGCAGCCGATTTGTTTGTAGAACCGATCACAGGCATGCCCCAGCTGGTGATTCGATACAAAAGGGAAATGCTGGCGCAATACAACCTGGACATTGCCGCGCTGAACCGCACTGTTCATACCGCCTTTGCCGGACAGGAAGCCGGAAAAGTGTATGAAGGCGAACGGCGCTTCGGCTTGGTGGTTCGGCTTTCGGCAGATGCCAGAAGCCATGCTGAAGACATCGCCAATTTGCTGGTTCCCACCGCCACAGGTCAACAGATTCCCCTGCACCTGGTGGCAGATGTTCAGGTGGTTAACGGACCCAACCAAATCCAACGCGAAGACGCCAAACGCCGCATCGTGGTTGGGTTCAACGTGCGCGGCAGGGATGTGCAGCGCATCGTTCAGGAATTGCAGCAAAAAGCCGAACAACAATTGCGCCTTCCATCGGGCTATTATGTGACCTATGGCGGTGCTTTTGAAAATCTGGAAGAAGCCAAACAGCGCCTGTCCATCGCCGTACCTGTATCGCTGCTGCTTATCTTCATCCTTTTATACTTCGCCTTCCGCTCCATAAAACAAGGCATGCTCATTTATACAGCCATACCGCTGTCGGCCATTGGTGGCGTATTCCTACTGTCGCTGCGCGGGCTGCCTTTCAGCATCAGCGCCGGCGTAGGTTTTATTGCCCTGTTCGGCGTAGCGGTGCTGAATGGTATCGTGCTGATAGCGGAATTCAACCGCTTGAAGGCATCCGGATTAAACAACCTGCCCCACATCGTGCTGCACGGCGCAGCCCTGCGCCTCAGGCCTGTGCTGATGACTGCCACCGTGGCTTCGCTGGGCTTCCTTCCCATGGCGCTGAGCAACGGGGCAGGAGCCGAAGTACAAAGGCCATTGGCCACCGTGGTGATTGGCGGTTTGCTGCTTGCCACCCTGCTGACCCTGTTCGTGCTTCCATTGCTGTATATCCTTTCCGAAAAAGGCTTCAACTTCCGCGGCAGCAAAGTCCTGCAAGCCGTCCTCTTACTTTGCCTGAGCGGTGGAAGTGTTTTTGCCCAGTCGCCAGCGAGCAACATCAGCTTACAGGCCGCCCTGGATTCAGCATTGAAAAACAGCTTCGAGATGAAAAATGCGCGATTGACGATGCTGTACAGGGAACAATTACAGGGCATGGCACGAGATATCCCTGCCACAGACTTCAACTTTGAGGCAGGTCAGTTCAACAGCATTTATACCGATATGCGTTTCGGCATCAGTCAGAGTTTCAGTTTGCCCAGCGTTTACCAGCAAAAACGCGCCTTATTACAGGCAGAATATCGTTTGGCAGAAGCTGAGGCCCGGCTCAGCGCGCTTGATGTGAAGCAGGCAGCTACGGCGCTGTTTTACCACATCCGGCTGCTGGAGGCCACACGGAGGATTTTGTTGGAAGGCGACAGTTTGCTAAAGGAAGCAGTAGCACTTGCCGGCATACGGTTAAACCTGGGCGAAGGGAATGCGTTGGAATTGGCTTCCGCCGAAATGCAACAAGGCCAACTGAACAAAAGCTTGTTGGACGTGGACAACGAATTGATTCAGGTGCGCAGCCGGTTTGGCTTGCTGTTGAACATCCCCGTTCCCGCCATCCCTGAACCCGGACCACTGCTGATGGACCCACCCGCCATTTTGCCCGACACCACGCGCCTGCGCAGCCATCCGCTGATGTATAAAGCAAGCTGGCAACAACAATGGGCCATGAGCAACCTGCAGGTGTCCAGAAATCAGCGCTTGCCCGAACTGCGATTTGGCTACAATAACATGAGCATCCGTGGTATTGGCGCGGACAACCAGTTTTACGCGGGCAGCTACCGATTCAGTTCGGCGCAGCTGGGCATCGGCATATCGCTGCTGGGCACTGCCCGAAGCGCTGGCATTCGCGCTGCCGGTACATTGATAACCATAGAACAGATGCGCCTCCAACGCCAGCAACAGGAACTGCGCGCTGCGGGATTACAGGCATTGCGCACCTATCAGAACACCCTGAGCACCCTGAACAATTACCAGAATGTACTGATTCCCTCGGCAAATAAGGCACTGGCTGCCGCACAAACACAATGGCGCGCAGGCGCCATCAACTTCCTGGAATGGCTGATGCTGTATCGGCAATTCAATGAAGTACAATCGGAATACCTCAACCAAGTGAAGGAATACAACCGCATCAACCTGCAGATTCAATACCTCAACAATCAGTAACACATGAAAAGTCTTTATTTCATCCCTGCGATCTATATGATAAGCGCATGCAGTCGGCAGGCACCAGCCCCGGTGACATCCGAAAAACCCACTTCCAAAGATGAAATCCTCAGCCTTACAGAAGCGCAGATGCAACAGGCCGGGCTGAAGTATATCAAGCCTGAATTCAAAACCCTGAGCGGCAGTATTCGGGTAAGTGGCATGATTGACGTTCCACCGCAAAACCTGGTATCGGTAAGCGCACCCATGGGTGGCTATGTGGTGATGACCAAACTGTTGCCCGGCATGAGCGTTCAGAAAGGCAGCGTTCTGGCCACCTTACAGGATGAACGTTACATCCAGCTTCAGGAAGAGTTTCTGGTTACGCGTGTAAAGTTGGAACAAGCTGAGTTGGAGTATCGCCGACAGGAAGCCCTGCAGGAAAACCGGGCCGGTACCGAAAAAAACCTGCAACAGGCAAAGGCTGATTACAAAGCCCTATCCGTGAGCCTTAACGCATTGAAAGAAAAATTACGACTCATCAACATCAACCCCGAAACCCTCAATGAGCAAAACCTGAGCCGCAGCATCGCGCTGACTGCGCCCTTTGACGGCTACGTTGCCCAAGTACATGTGAATGTGGGTAAACATGTGGCTCCATCAGAAACGCTGTTTGAACTCGTTGACCCGCGCGACATACACCTGAACCTGAAGGTGTTTGAAAAAGACCTAAACCAGCTGCGCGTTGGACAGACTCTGGAGGCATACACCAACGCGACCCCCGGGCAGAAACACACTTGTTCCATCATCCTGATCGGCAAAACCATCAGCTCAGAACGCAGTACCGAAGTGCATTGTCATTTCGACAAATACGACCCTGCCCTGCTGCCCGGCATGATGATGAACGCAGACATTCGCGTCACCGCACAACAAAGCCTCACAGTACCTGAAGAAGCCGTGGTTTCTTACGAAGGAAAATACTACGTATTTGCTGTGCGCGAGAAAGGACGCTTTGCCATGCTGGAAGTGCAGCCCGGCATCAAAGAACAAGGCTGGATGGCGCTGAATCAGGCCGATGCGCTGAAAGATGTGCAGCTCGTGGGTAAAGGCGCTTACACGCTGCTCATGAGCCTGAAAAACCACAGCGAAGAAGAATAGCCTTGCTGGCGCGCTACGCGCCCTTCAACATTCCGTTCTAGCTTCATGGCCGGCAAGCCGGCTGTCCATGCTTACGAAACCCTTACATCATATGAAGAATCAAACTTGTCATTTTAAAAAATAAACACACTATATT
>JBEDND010000134.1:0-3715 GCA_041170785.1 Bacteroidota bacterium
ACCCTATACTGTATGTCATGGGCAAATGACACCACTTGAAAATGTCGTAAGCAATGAAATCTCCAGGAGAATACAGAATTAAGCCGGTTTTGAGGCCCGCAGCATGTTGATATTCGTAAAACTCCCAAGGCTGGGCGTTGTGCGGGTGCGTTCCCATGATGAGGTCGGCGCCGGTTACTTCCATGATGCGTCGGTAGTTCTGAATAATGTGCTCTTGCGGAAATGCCTGATATGCATTGCCTCCGTGGAGTGAAATTACCAGTACTTCTGCACCGGCGGCGCGCAGGGCTTTTGCTTCCCGCACAATCGGGGTGAAATCGGCATCCGGAACATTTAATGAAACAAGGTTGGTGCTCCACGGAGCTTCTGCATTGGGTGGACAGGTGTTTAAAGAGTAAGTCCAGGCGGAAAACCCAAAAGAGATACCCCGCCTTTGTATGATATATTTTCCGGGATTGAACGCAGCTTCCCTTCGGGCGCCAACAGCCACAACACCTTTGGAATCAAGGAAATCCAGGGTTGATGACAAACCTTCCGGACCCTGGTCGTGCATGTGGTTGTTGGCCACGGAAAGTACATCATAGGCTCCTGTTCCGCCGTTGGTGAACACCTGCCACAGTTGTTCGTTCCCGTTGAAATACATGTTGTTCAACATGAGCTCCGGAACCCAGGCTGCGGGTTTGTTCAAGTCCATGGGTGTTTCCAGATTGGCAAACACCACATCGGCATCAAAAAACGTAGCTGCTTCTGCCCACAAACCGCTGGTATCTGCGTCCATCAACACTTTGTACGGCATCAAATCGCCACCAACGCTCATGGTGCATTCGGCTTTACCTTCCAGACGTGCAGCTTGTTTTCTGAAATGTGCTTCCTGTTCCGGGGTTTCTCCCAACCAGTGCGGAAATGCATAATATTTATATCCGAAATAGAGCAGCGCTTTGCCGTTGTAGGTTGCCGGATTCTCTTCAAAATTCCTGAGCGGGCGTTTCCAGGCGCGGTGCACAAACAGGTGCAGCAAGAAATACCCAAAGCGAAGAAAACCGTTCACTACAGCACCGATGTTGCTCAGTGAAACAACCGGATTAAAAAATGCCACGGCTCAAAAATACGTGGCTTGAGCGATTACAAGCGCGTCAATACAGCATCCCACAAGGCTTTTCTGTGTTGTAAGGCCTGTACCGATGCAGTTGCCGCTTCTTGCCAGCGTGCATCGTCTTCGCCACAAAGTGCCTGAACCATATTCCATGAAAGTGGGCCGTGGTGGTCGCCATCCACCTCAATATGACGTTCGAGGTAATAGTTGAACAAATCCAACTGCTTTGGGTGTTTGCTTTTGATTTCACGAATCAGTTCCATAAACATATCCGGAATCAAATCCTCTCGTCCAAAGGTGAACACTGCAGCCAGCACATGCACCGGTGCATGTGTAGCCACATCCAACGTGTAGCGAACAAAATCACGCACTTCATCCGGAGTATGCGCCACTTCAAACGCTGATTCAAGGTTTGCACCTGAACGCAGGCTTTCCAAAAACCGTTCGATACCAGAAGTGTCGGCGCCGGCCTGCTTCATGGCTTTCAGGTACAGTTCGTAATGACTGATATGCCCGCCACTGGGATCCACATCTGATTCTTCACCCAACACAATCTCATTGATGAAAAACCGTGTATCGGCATTTCCCTGGGGAAACCATGGCACATGCACACAGGTGAGTTTTGCCTGAAGCGCCTTCAGCAAACTCATGAAATCCCAAACCGCATAAACATGATGCTCCATCATCCGCTGAATTCCCTGCAAGGTTACAATTCTGCTGTAAAGAGGATGACCCGTAATCTCTTTACGCACATCTGCTGTGGCGGCCTTTATAAACTCCAGACGCACGGCCCCGGTTTCGTTTTTCATGGCTACAAAACAACCTAACTTGTGGTTAGGTTCAGCCCAACTCATTGATTTTCTTTACGTTAATTGGGCTATAAAAAGTTGGTCTCGCTTACCTGGCACTTGGGCTGTGGAATTATCTTTGTCGATATGGATATTTTAGCCCTTCTTGTTGGACTTGCGCTTGGTTTTTTACTTGCTTATGTGGTGCTCATAAACCGCAGCGGCAAACGCGAAATTGAACAACAAGCGCTTCTTTCTTCTGCGCAGGAGCGCATCAAAGGCCTCGAAGAAAAAGTTCAGGAACGGAATGAATTCTCCCAAAAACTGGAAACGCAGCTGCGGGAGGCATTCGGACAAATTGCCCTGGATAACCTGCAACACCAGAGCAAGGCTTTAAGAGAGGAACACACAGAAACCCTGAAACACCTGCTCGACCCCGTTCGTACGAAACTCACTGAGTTTGAAAAACGCGTGAATGATACCCACGGTGAGAGCCAAAAAAGCGCCACAGAACTCAAAACACAGATTGAGCTGCTTACCCGACTGAATCAACAAGTGACCGAAGAAACCCAAAACCTCACCAAAGCCCTCAAGGGTGATACCAAAAAACAGGGAAACTGGGGCGAAGTAATCCTGGAGCGGGTGCTGGAGCGTTCCGGACTGACCAAGGGACAGGAATACGTAACACAGTTTCAAACAGAAAACCAATCTGGCGACACCATAAAGCCGGATGTGGTGATTCACCTTCCCGACCAGAAACACCTGATTGTAGATGCCAAGGTAAGCCTTACGGCATACGAAGCCTTTATGGCCGCGGACAATGAAGCCGACCGCGAAAAGCATCTGAAAGCCCATATTGTTTCCATGCGCAGCCATGCCAAGTTGCTTTCCGAGAAGAATTATCCCAGCGGAAATGGGCTGAATACGCCGGAGTTTGTGTTGATGTTTGTTCCCATAGAATCTTCATTTGCACTTGCGGTACAGGGCGATTTGGATCTGTTCACGTATGCCTGGGATTTGCGCATTGTGATTGTAAGCCCAAGCACGCTGTTGGCCACGCTTCGTACAGTTGCCAGCATCTGGAAACAAGAAAATCAAAACAAGAATGCCCTGGAAATCGCCAAAAAAGCCGGCGACCTTTACGACAAGTTCACAGGCTTCGCCGATGATTTGATTAAGGTGGGAAGACAGATGGACACTGCCAAAGACACTTATTCTGATGCCATGAAAAAACTGGTTGACGGGACCGGAAATCTGGTGAAACGCGTGGAAGAACTGAAGAAGATGGGCGCCAAGGCCAGTAAAAACATCAACCCGGATTTACTGGGCCGTGCGCTCGATAAAGAATAATCAGGATTCCGGAATCTGCAGGCGCACTTTAAGCCGCTGCACGCGCTGTGCCATTTCCATGAGTTTTTCCTGATTCATGCGCTTCAGCGATGCAATCGGAATCGCCATGCGCGGGTTTTTTTGCAGGGCCTGCGCATGCTTCTGGATGAACATCCAATAAAGCGCATCCCACTCCTCACACCAGGATGATTTTTGAAAATGTCCCATTTTCCGCAAATACGCAGAACCTGAAACGTAGGGTTTGGTAACCATTCCTCCGAAGTCGGCATATTGGCTCATGCCGTACACATTGGGAACCATCACCCAATCATATGCATCAATAAACAGTTCCATGAACCACTGATATACCGCGTCGGGATGAATGCCCAGAAGCAGCATCAGGTTTCCGTGGATCATGAGCCGTTCAATGTGGTGGCTGTAAGCGGTGTGATGCAAACGGCTCAGTGATTCATCAAAAGGATAAATCCCGGTTGTGCCCTGGTAC
>JBEDND010000135.1:0-8372 GCA_041170785.1 Bacteroidota bacterium
AATCGCCCAGGCTGTCAGAAACTACCACGGGCTGCGAAAAAGTATCGCCCTGATTGTCGCTGTACGCAAAACGGATTCGGGAAGAATCGCGCGGGTCGGCACTTCCATAGCGGTCAAATTCTGTCCAGGAAAGGTACAGACGCCCGCGATACGGACTGCCTGCGCGTTCATCCAAAGCCATCCAGGGCTTATCCTGCACCTTCCCGGCCTGAAATCCAACACCGGTGCCGGAGGTAAAAGTTTTTCCGGAATCGTCGGAGCGCTGTACCACGATGCGGTCAAACCATTCAGGCCAGGTGAGCTTGGGATTTTTGGCCAGGTGGCAGAGGTAAAAACTGCCTGAGGCGGCAGACAGCAATACCGGATCACCGTAAAAGCCAAATTCAGATTTCACTTCGCGCTTTTCCCAGGTAAGTCCGCCATCTTCACTTCGATACACTTGATTTACATTGGTTCCGATAAGGCGCAGGTTCGGATTGCTTCGGTGCAGGGCCAGGCTGGGCTCATTAGATGACTCCGGCGGTGCCGTAAGCATGACCTGCGCCTGCACCTGATGAAGGTACCAACTTAGCGCGCAAAGGAACAGGTGGCCGAAACGCATGCTTGTAGTTTATTCGTGTGCCGGAATACCTGCTTTGTGCGCACCCAGCCAACGCTCGGCATCTAAAGCTGCCATGCATCCGCTGCCTGCGGCAGTAACCGCCTGGCGATAGGTTTTATCCTGAGCATCGCCACAACAGAACACACCGGCTACGTTGGTATAGGAACTTCCCGGCTTGGTTTGAATATAACCTTGTTCATCCATGTCGAGAAAGTTCTTGAAGATGCCTGTATTGGGTGTATGGCCAATGGCCACGAAGAAGCCTTTCACAGGCAGTTCACGCAGTTCACCGGTTTGGCTGTTTTTTACGCGAACGGCTTCCACCATTTTATCACCCAGCACTTCGTCGGTTTCGGAATTGAACAGCACTTCAATGTTGGGGGTTTGCAACACGCGTTGTTGCATGGCTTTGCTGGCGCGGAAATGATCCTTGCGCACAATCATGTACACCTTGGTGCAAATTTTGGCCAGGTAACTGGCTTCTTCACAGGCGGTATCGCCAGCGCCCACGATGGCCACATCCTGACCGCGGTAAAAGAATCCGTCACATACGGCGCAAGCACTCACACCGCTGCCGTTCAGGCGCTGTTCGCTGGGCAATCCAAGCCATTTGGCACTGGCGCCGGTGGCGATGATGACGGTTTCTGCAATAATTTCCTTGCTGTCGTCAACCACCACTTTATGAGGCGCACCCTTGCTGAAGTCAACCGCGGTAACCATTCCATAGCGAATATCTGTACCCAAACGCTCTGCCTGTTTCTTGAATAAATCCATCATTTCAGGCCCCATCACACCCTCGGGAAATCCGGGATAATTTTCTACATCGGTGGTGATGGTGAGTTGCCCGCCGGGCTGCAATCCTTCATATAACACAGGCTTCATGTCAGCCCTGGCCGCGTAAATAGCCGCGGTATATCCTGCCGGTCCTGATCCAATAATCAGGCATTCCACATGTTCAGCTGTAGTATTACTCATGTGGCAAAATTAGTTGTTTCGCCATGCGCAACTTCGCACCTGAGTCACATAAAAAAAGAACCGCCCGAAGGCGGTCTTTTTTTGTTTTCTTGAATGAGGCGAAAGATTAATCTTCAGTCGCAATCATTGCTGAAATGGAACAGATAGATTCCGTCCACGGTATCGTCGCTGCTGCCGATGTCCTTGCGCACGATCTGACAACGCAGGGATTTGATTTTTACACCCGCAGGCAATGTGGGGAAAAATACCTGAGGCCTGAGTTGGAAGGTAAACAAGCCGGATGACTTTTCTTTCATGGCCAACTGAGGATTATTCCCTGTTTGCAGGATGGAAGCAATTTGGTAGGTAAGCCCGTCTGTACCCAAGCCCTGCGCAAAAACATACAGGTCCTTCACTCCTTTCATGGATGCTTTTTCTTCCATGTTGTTGTTGTAAATCAAGGTGAACACGTCGTTGCTGCTGGTAGGCACGGTATCCATTTTCAAGGTTTGAGGAAAGCTGGATACTTTGAGTGCTTCGGTTTTGGGACGCTCAACTTTGATGCTGAGGTCTTCGGTTTTGTCTTCGTTGCAGCCTCCGCCACCGGCGCCGGTTCCGTCTTTTTTCTTCACCAGCAACATGAAGCCTTTGTCGTAGATTCACCGGCAGTTACACCGTAAAATTTAGTGGGCACCATGCGGTAATACCACACATCATTTCCGGCAGGGGTCATCTTCAACTCCTCGTTGCTGTTGCCCCATTGTCCGTTGAAGGTGGGGTCGGAAGCGGCCCGGTCTTTGGGCGACCAGGTCCAGATATACAGTGGTTCAGCGCTGCCAATCAGACGCTGGCAATCGCACTTCTTGATATCCACCCAAATGGTGATGGAATCGTCCGGATTGATGGGATCCGGTGTAATCCAGGCTTTTTGGGCTGAGGCCGCGAAGCTGCCGAAGGCAAATAAGGCGGCACTGAGTATAATCCTGTTCATGTTGCTTAAGATTTACGGGTGAACCAAAGGTGATAGCTGGTGGTGCGTTTGCCGTTGCAGCGTTTGTCGAGTTTCAACACCAAATTGGCATCCTGCGGACGCACGGGGCGCAGCAGCTTCATGCTGAGCTCTTCAGCGCTGGCTTCGTCAAAAATTACGCTTGAGGGATACTGCACATCGTCGAACTTCCAACTGCCGCTGGCCTTGGGAAACAGGTTGTACGAGGTTCCTGCATCCAGCGTGTAGGTGAAGTCTGCCGATTTGATGTCCAGGGTCATGGGATTGCTTCCTAGAAACACATCGCTCACCTCCAGCAAGGTATCGCTTTCTACGAAGGCCAGTGTTTTGGTTACGTCAATCTGATCTACACGGGTAAGCACCCAGTTGGCGTTGATGCCTTCCAGCTTGCTGGCAGGCTCACCGATTTTCTTGGTTTCTTTCTTGCAGGAAGCCATACCAAGGGCAAACAGGGCCATGCTTATTAAGGTTAATTTTTTCATATCCGTTTTGGTTTGTTAATCGCAGCCTCCGGTTGGGTTTAAGGGGAAGATGCTGGTTTGGTCGGAAATGGGGAATTGAAGGATGAAGCCCTTGCAATCCCAGGCGTGTCCGCGCACGATGATGTTCTGTTTTTCTACGGCTGCCAAACGCTTGAGGTCGTGGATGCGGTCGCCTTCAAACATCAGTTCCATGCGGCGCTGGTATCGGGCTGCTTCGATGATTTGTGTAGCAGTGGATCCGGCAGCAAGGATGCGGTTGTTGTTTTTGTAGGCGCGTCCGATGATGGCGTTGATGTCGGCGATGGCGGTGCTCAGGTCGGTTCCGGTTTGGGCCAGGGCTTCAGCCCTGATCAGATGCAGACGGGTGAGGTGCAGCACGGGCACATCGAACAAAGGAGCATTGTACAAATTGGTTTTAACCAATTCGTTCGCCTGACCCTTGTTCAGGGTTTCATAGTACGCCAAACGTTTATCAGCAGTATCGGTGTTCACGGTACTGAAAAACTGCCTGGATACCTGACACAGCGGCAATCCGGGTGAGTAGTTGTCGCGGAAGCCGCCGCCCCGGTTGTCGTTAATCCCTGTGCTCACTACCGAGAAGATGGCCTCAGTAGCGCCTTTCGGAGTGAAGCGGTTCAGGGTATCAGAGAAGGTGTAACGTGCGCTGTTGATGACTGCAGCAGCCTGGGCAGCGGCATCGCCGTATTCGCCCTGCTGGAAATACACTTCTGCCAACAAGGCCTGCGCCGCATATTTCGTCGCATAGTTTCCATTGCTTTCCGGAAGCAGGGTCGCAGCGTCCTTCAGGTCGCTGATGATGGACGCATATGCCGCAGCCACGCTGCTGCGCGCCAAAGGTGTGCGGTCTGCCTTCAAAGCCAACCCGATGCCCGGATGGCTGTTGTCCGCCGAATAGCCCCAGGGATGCGCAAACAAACGCACCGCCGTGAAATGACACATCGCGCGGATGAATTTGGCTTCGCCTTCCATCCGGTTGCGGTCTGCTTCATTCAAATCAGCCGCCAGCGGAAAGCGCTCCATCACGAAGTTGGCGCGGAAAATGGCGCGGTACAGATTGCCATACAGCGATCCAATGGTGGTATTGAAGAACAGGGTATTGTGGTTGAATACCTCGCGGTAGTCGTTGTTGTTCGGCAGGCTCAGGTTGTCGGCCATGAATTCCGAAATCACCTGCGCAAAACCGCCGTAGGTATTGGCCACTTCATTGTAGCTGCCATTGAGCAGTTTCTGAAGGTCAGCACTGGTCTTTACGGCATCTTCCACCAAGAGTTCATTCTCCGGACGGGTATCAATCATCTTATCGCAGCCGGCTGCAAAAACGCCCAGTGTAAATACAGCCAGAGCGGCGGTGAGGGTGCGGTTCTTGAAAATCGTGTAGTTCATCGTTCGCTGCTTTAGAAGTTTACAGATAATGAGATGCTGTAGGATTTCTCCTGTGGCGCGGTGAGGTAGGTAATGCTGCCGCTCATGTTTCGGTCTGTGGGACTTTCAAAATCGCGGGCAATTTCAGGATCCAGGCCGGTATAATTGGTCCAGGTGAGCAGGTTTGTGGCAATGAAGGCAATGCGTGCCCCATCGAGGTTGTATTTCTTCGCTACGGAAGAAGGAAGCCTGTAGCCCACAGACAAGGAGCGCAAACGTACATAAGAACCGTCTTCCAGCCACTGCGTGGTATTGATCCAGGGCGTGGTGGAACCATAAGTGAAGGTGTTCAGGGTGCGGCGTGGATACCTCGCATCATCGCCGGGCTTCTGCCAACGGTCGAATACGCGGGGATCGCTGTTCCAGTCGGTTTGCACACCCAACTGACGCTTGGCAGAAGATTCGTAGATGTCGCCGCCAATGCTGTAGTAAATATTCGCGGTCAGATCCCAGTTCTTATAACTGAAGCTGTTGTTCAATGAACCTATGGCTTCGGGAAGTACATCGCCCACAGGAACGCGGTTGGCCGGATCCCAACTCTTGGTTTCCTTGCCTTCTTTGTCCAGATATACCGGAAGTCCGGTGGCTTGATCAATATGGGAGAAGCGGACCAGGAAGTTCGTTCCCACGGGATAGCCAACCACCACACGCGTGTCGTTGGTTCCGCCGGAAACCGCATCTTCGCTGTACACGCCGATGCTGGTGATCTCGTTGTAGTTGCGGGCAATGTTGAAATCGGTGTTCCACTGGAAATTCTTCCGTTGGATGTTCTTGCTTTTCAGTACAAACTCCACGCCCCTGTTGATGATGCCGCCCACGTTGTCGTACATGCTGTAAAAGCCGGTGGTGCGGGGCACGGTAACATCCAGGATGACGTCTTTCGTGGCTTTGTCGTAATAAGTCAGTTCGAAGCTGATGCGGTTCTTGAACAAACTGCCTTCCAGCGTCGCATCGAAGTTGCGGGTGCTTTCCCAGCGCAGGTTCTGGTTCTCCAGACGCGCGGGTGCCAGCATCGGCTGACCATTGTACTGCGGCAGGTTGCCGGATGGGGTGATGGTTCCCCAACGGGCATAGTTGTCGAAGGAAGCATTGCCGGATTTTCCGATGCCTACCTTCACCTTCAGGAAGCTGATCCAGTCGTGGCGCTTGATGAATTCCTCATCGCTCAGGATATAACCCACCGCAGCGGCGGGGAAGAATCCGTAGCGGTTGTTGCGTCCGAAGCGGGAAGACCCGTCCACGCGCCCTGTTAATTGCACGTTGAACTTGTTCTTGAACTTGTAGTTCGCCCTTCCGAAGTAACTCAAAAAGGCCCACTCGTAAGGCGTTCTGCCGAAGGCGCGCAAAGCGGTATCAGGAATCGCTACCTTGTCTGTAGGACCGGTGGCATCCAGGTTTTCTACCGATTTGCTGGTGGTACGGGATTGCTGGTATTCATGACCAAGCATCACATTCACACCGTGATCGGGGGTAATCTTCTTATTCCAGTTGGCCGTGAGGTAATAGTTCATGTTGGAGGTCCAGATGGGGAACCACTTGGCTACGCCATTCTGCACATAATTGGGACTGTAATAGCGAATGAGCTCCTGGGGTTCGTACAGAAATTCGCCGTAATCCATATAGTCATAGCTTGCGCTGCCGTTCAGGGTGATGTCGTCAGTCACCTCATAATTCAGGTTCAGGTTGTTGATGCTGCGCATTTCAATGCTGCGCCAGTCTTTCAGGTCGCGGATGGTACCAAGTCCAACCGGCGTTCTGTAGCCAATGCCATTGCTGTTCAGCAATGGTTCTTCGGGGAAGATGGGCAGCATGGTGCTCATAGCAGAACCCAGACCACCGGCCCAGGCCGCGTCCACCCTGCGGTTGATGCCCCGGCTTAGCGAATTGCTCAGGCTGATGTTCAGGCCTTTCAGCGGTTTGTAATCGGTATTCACCCTGCCGCTGAGGCGCTGATAATTGTTGCCGGCAAGGAATGATTCGTTATTGTCATAAGTGACAATGCTTTTCATGCCGAACCATTTATTGGTGTAACCGGCAGTGATATTGTAGTTCTGTTTGTATCCGGTCTGAATCACATCATCCACCCAGTTGGTATTGTATTTCTGGGCTTCCTGCCAGGTCATGTTCACGTTGATGAGCCCCAGATCCGGAGTTCCGGTGCGGCCATCGTTTTCCCAGGCTTCCTGATACATCTGAAGAAATTCAGGACCATTCAGCATGCGAGGGGTTTTCGTTGGCTGGGAAATGCCGAATCGGGTCGAAACATCGAACTTCAAACCCTTCTTGCGGGCGCGCTTGGTGGTAATCAGGATTACGCCGTTGGCGCCGCGTGAGCCGTAAATACTGGTGGCGGCGGCATCCTTCAGAATTTCCACTGATTCAATATCATCGGGGTTGATGGTAGCCAGTGGGTTGTTGTTGAAGCCTGAGCCGAAGTTGCTGCCGTTGGAACGGTTCAGAAAATAATCCTGCGACACCGGAATTCCGTCAATCACGTAGAGTGGGTCACCGGCGGCTGAAATGGACGCCACCCCGCGTATGCGGATCAGCGAAGCCGAACCGGCCATACCGCTTCCCACCACTACCTGCACGCCGGGCGCCTTGCCTTGCAGGGCCGCCTCAAAACTGGGCGCCGGAATTTCAGCAATTTCCTTACCTGAAACCCGGGCAATCGAACCGGTAAGGTCTCGGCGGTTCTGACGGCCATAACCAATGATGACAATGGGATCTGCGCCTACGGATTTGGCAACGAGTTGCTTATCAAGCACGAGGCTCTGCCCATCGCTCAGGTTGATGATTTCTTCGGAAGCTTCCAGTTGTTCAGAAGAAAAAACCACGGTATAAGTTCCTGCGGCAAGACCCTGAATCAGGTAAGTACCGCTTTCGTTGGTCGCCGCCGACTTGTTCGTACCTTTCAGGCGCACAGTAACACCTGACAGGGCTTCACCTTTGTCGCCGGTCACTTTACCTGCCAGCGACGCCGTCTGAGCCCACAGGTTGGCACCTCCAAAGAATAGCAGCAATCCGGGCAGCAAGCCTTGCAATCGTATCGTTCGAAGCATCATTTCTTTCGATTAAGTCGGTAAAAATAGGAAAAAATCAAATAAGTGTCTATTTAACACTAAGTATTGATGAATTTGCCTGAGAAACCGTAAATCATCAGCTTAAATACCTTGACAAATCAGGCTCCCCGCATCTGTTGCTATCATCCTGAACCACAAAGAATACAAACGATGTTCGCGCTTTATAGCAAATGAAACACCCCTTTGAACAGGTCGGTGATGCTGCACACGCTCTTCCCGCGGATCACATAGATGTACACGCCTTTGGGCGCAGGACGGCCTTGATACGTGCCATCCCAGAATGTTTTCTTATCGGTAGTGGAAAACACCATTTCGCCCCAGCGGTTGTAGATCTCGCAGCGGTAGGATTCCAGTTCCTCCAAACCCGTAATCTGAAAGGTTTCATTCAGCGCATCTCCGTTGGGACTGAACGCATTCGGAATCAGCAGCGTATAACCCGGTATTTCCTCGCGCACCCGAAACTGCCAGGTGCTGTCGTAACATCTGTTTTTCAAGTTTACCCAGTAGTTACCGGGCGTATCCACCTCCAGTATGCGGCCGCGGGCGCCTGTGCTCCACAAAACCTGAGTGGCCGGCGGTGGATTTACCGTGATAAATGTGCTGTTGCGGTTCTTGCAGATCACATACATCTCGTCCACCGGGCGCTGCGGCTCCGGAAGGTAATTCACTGTAAATGTATCCTCCCACACTTTGCAGGCAAATACCAGTTGGCGGCGGTATATGCCCGACGCTTTCACCTCAAGACTGTCGCCGCTGCCCAGCAGGCGGCCATCGCGATACCAGTTGGAGCGCAACTGCCC
>JBEDND010000136.1:0-17543 GCA_041170785.1 Bacteroidota bacterium
AAAAATTTGCATTTGCGGCCAACCAGGCTCCGGCCGAACACGCATACTTAAGTGGTTTACCGGACTGTCGGATGCGCAATATGAAATGATGGTTTCTGGCGTGCCGCTGGACAATCTGAACCTGGCTGATTACGGTGCCAGTGTAGGGTTGTGTCTGCAATCGTCCGGGATTTTTAAAGGAACCCTTTCCGGTAATATCACCTTGTCGGAAGAAGCCCCCGCAGAGCGGATCAAAGTGCTGTTGGAAAAGCTGCATCTCAGTGATTATGTGCGTCAGATTGACCACGGATTGATGCATGTTTTTGAAGGAACCCGCACACTTCCCAACCACATCCAAAAGAAAATCACCCTGGCAAGAGCCCTTTACCATCAGCCAACGTTGCTGCTGGTGGATGATATCTGGACGGGTTTCGACCGGAAGGAACTGCAAGACATCACCGAATATCTGAAGGAGATTCCTGCAACCGTAATCGTCATCAGCAGCCTTGCACCAGTTGCTGCTGCTTTTGATCGCTGTGTCGAAATGGGTGAACACGGATTTACAGATTATGGAAAGGTTCAAGCCGGTGCCTTGCCGGATCGATTAACTAATTTCATGTGGCAGTAATATGGATTTCAAACCCGATTCAAGAGTGATTCACCTCAGCAGCTTTGGCAAGCTGAAGGAAAGTTACTGGACCAAGAAAGGAATGGGCCGCCTGCTTTGGGCCTTACTGATCATCATCGTTGTGTTTCTGTTTTTGCCATGGACCCAAAACATCCGCTCTGATGGAAAGGTCACAACCCTGTTGCCCGGACAAAGGCCGCAGGAAGTGCAAACCATTATTGGTGGCCGCTTGGTGCAATGGATGGTGCGCGAAGGCGATACCGTCCGGAAAGGAGATACCATCGTACTCATCTCTGAAACCAAGGACAATTACCTGGATCCGGGTCTGCTGGATCAAACCGAACGACAGGTGAAGAGTAAGGAACAATCCCTGGAAGGTTATGGTTCTAAGGTGAACGCCATCAGCCGGCAAATCACCAATCTGGAAGCCATTCAGGATCTCAAATACCGGCAGGCCAAAAACAAGGTGGCACAGGAAAAACTGAAGTTGAATGCAGACATGGCAGAACTTCAGGCTGCACAAAACGATCTTTCCATCGCCAGAACGCGATACTCGCGCGATTCCGTGCTGCTCATCCAGGGCTTGAAATCACCGTTGGATTTAGAAAGCAGAAAGTTGAAACTTCAGGAATCCATTGCCAAGCTCAATGCCATGGAAAACAAATACGACATTACCAAAGCCGCTTTGGCCAATGCCGAATTTGAATTGCGGAATGTGGTGAATGAATATGGTGAAAAGCTGGCGAAGGCAGAGAGTGAACGATTCAGCGCTGTTTCCGGTCAAATGGAAACGGAAGCCGAAATTTCCAAGCTGCGCAATACGCTGAGCAACTATAAAATCCGTTCCGGCTTTTATGTGGTTACAGCACCGCAAGACGGGATCATCACCCGCGCTTTGACTGCCGGCATTGGTGAAACCGTAAAAGAAGGGGAGGCCATCTGTTCCATCATGCCACTGCAATACAGACTTGCCGTGGAAATGTATCTGGAACCGATGGATTTGCCTTTGATCCGCAAAGGCAGCAAGGTGCGTTTCCTGTTTGACGGATGGCCTGCGCTGGTGTTTTCAGGCTGGCCCGCCATGACCTATGGCACCTTCCCCGGCGCGGTGGTGGCCATCGATGCATTCCCCGGGAAAGATGGTAAATACCGCGTGCTGGTTGCGCCTCAGGCCAATGCTAAAGCCTGGCCCGATATGCTCCGGGTGGGCAGCGGTGCCCGAGGTATTGCTTTGCTGGGTCGCGTGCCAGTATGGTATGAAATCTGGCGGCAATTGAATGGATTCCCGCCCGACTTCTATTACGGTACCGTGAAACCGGAAACCTCTGTTCCCAAAAAACAATAATGATGCACCACCGTAAGTTGCTCCTGCCCCTGCTTTTTTGTGCGATGCCCTTGATTGCACAAGATGGAGGCCTGCGCTTGCCTGTAAATATGGTCCTGAATCTCGTCGCTGAAAATCATCCGGCGCAAAGACAGGCAGCTTTGTTGCTCCAGACAGCCGATTTAAACCTGTTGAAGGCCAGAGGTACTTTTGATCCCAAGTTCTTTCTGGAGCATAACAACAAGCTTTTTGAAGGGAAAAACTACTACGATGTGCTGCATACCGGCCTGAAAATGCCTACCTGGTTTGGTTTGGAAGGACAGCTTGGTTACGAACAAGCCCTCGGATCCAATCTGGATCCCATGTTGCAAGTGCCAGCCTCGGGGCTCACCTACGCCGGCCTTTCCATGCCTTTGCTTCGCGGCCTGATTACCGATCAGCGAAGAACCGCACTGGCAATGGCCAAAGTGCAGGTGCAAAGTACCGTTTTTGAGCGCCAGCAATTCCTGAACAATCTGGGTGCAGATGTCCTTCAGGCCTATGTGCGCTGGTACGGTGCCGATTTGGAACAGGAACTTTATGCGGCTGCTACATCGGCTGGAACATTGCGCTTGCAACAAATCAGGCAGACGGTTCAGGCCGGCTCACGGGCAATGATTGATACCCTGGAAAACGATGTACTGCGACGGAACTTCACCATTTCCCGTGATGCCGCAGCAGCAAAAGCATTGAAAGGCGCACTGGAACTGAGTGTGTTTCTGTGGGATAAAAATGGTGACCCCCTGGAAATGCTCGCCGGCACACGGCCCAGCGTAATTGGTTTGGATGTGTTGGATTCTATGGCCAGTTCATGGAATTTAAATCGGATGAACCGCGACGTGCTGGAAGTGCAGCCATTGCTTCAGGAACAAAATTTAGAACTCCGCTTGTTTTCCCTTGACCGAAAACTGAAGCAACAGCAAATGCTGCCTGAATTGAACCTAAAGTACAATTTCCTCAGTGAAGGGAGCTTTCGCCCCAATCCACCCGGTGTGCCTTATTGGTCCAATTACCGCTGGGGATTTACGGCACAAACCAGTCTGTTTTTGCGGAAAGAACGCGCCGACGCCAGACTTGCCGACGTGAAACTGGAACAGGCAGGCATCAAACTGCGGATCAAAACACTTGAAACCACCCGTAAACTGGAAGCCTATTGGAATATGTACACTGCCTACAGCAGTCTGGTTGATCAATATGCTCAGGTGGTTGCCGGATATCAGGCCTTGTTGGATGCAGAACTAACAAAGCTTGAAGCCGGTGAAAGTACTTTGTTTCTGGTAAATACACGCGAAATCAGGCTGCTGGAAAGTCGTTTGAAGCTCGCCGATTACCAGGTTGCCAAGTATCATGCAGCCCTCGATTACCTGCGTGAAACCGGTCAACTGTGGCGCTTTTTCCCTTAAGAAGCGCGGCGAAACTTGTGGATAATATAGCCGTTAAGGGAGACCGTTCCCTTGGCTTTAGCGGTATTTTTACCATCCTAAAGGAAGGTTCATTCTATACATGAGTTCATCACAACCCAATCAGTACAACGCAGAAAATATTCAGGTTCTTGAAGGCCTGGAAGCAGTAAGAAAACGCCCGGCCATGTATATCGGTGATGTCGGTTTGAAAGGCTTACATCACCTGGTTTATGAAGTGGTTGATAACTCCATAGATGAAGCCCTCGCAGGTCATTGCCGCAATATTGAAGTAAGCATACTCGAAGATAATTCCATTAAGGTTCTTGATGACGGCCGTGGAATCCCCACCGATATACACGCCAAAGAAAAACGCTCTGCCCTGGAAGTTGTAATGACTGTGCTGCACGCCGGAGGTAAGTTCGATAAAGATACCTACAAGGTTTCCGGTGGGTTGCACGGTGTGGGCGTGAGCTGTGTAAACGCGCTCTCCACCCATTTGAAGGTTCGTGTGTTCCGCGAAGGCAAGATTTACCAACAGGAATACCGCGAAGGCAAACCTCAATATGACGTGAAGGTGGTTGGTGAAACCGATCAACGAGGAACGGAAGTGACCTTCACCCCCGACAACACGATTTTCCAAAATACCGTGTACAATTTCGAAACACTGGAAAATCGCCTCAGGGAATTGGCATACCTGAACAAAGGAATCAAGCTGACCCTTACCGACCTCAGAAACGGCAACGAAGAAGACGGGTTTCATACCCAGACATTTTTCAGCGAAGGTGGCCTCAGGGAATTCGTGATGTTCCTTGACGGAACCCGCGAGAAACTGATTCCCGAGCCCATTTACATGGAGGGTGAAAAGCAAGGCATTCCGGTGGAAGTAAGCGTGATGTACAACAATGGGTACAGCGAAAACCTCCATTCCTATGTAAACAACATCAATACCATCGAAGGTGGAACACATGTGGCAGGCTTCCGACGTGCGCTGACCAGAACGCTGAAGGCCTATGCGGAAAAAGAAGGACTGCTGAAGAATGTCAAGTTTGAAATCAATGGCGATGATTTCAGGGAAGGCCTTACCGGTGTCATCAGTGTGAAAGTCGCAGAACCTCAGTTTGAAGGTCAAACAAAAACCAAGCTCGGCAACAGTGAAGTATCTGGTGCCGTAGATGTTGCCGTAGGTGAAATGCTCGACAATTACCTGCAGGAACATCCAAAGGAAGCAAGAATTATTGTACAGAAGGTAATCGTTGCAGCTCAGGCGCGCCACGCAGCCAGAAAAGCACGTGAAATGGTTCAGCGCAAAGGAGCCATGAGCGGCATGGGACTGCCCGGGAAACTCAGCGATTGCTCCAGTTCCGATCCGGGCATCTGCGAAATTTATCTGGTGGAAGGTGATTCGGCCGGAGGAACAGCCAAGCAAGGCCGTGATCGCGAGTTCCAGGCCATCCTACCCCTGCGCGGTAAAATCCTGAATGTAGAAAAATCCCTCGAACACAAGATATACGAAAACGAGGAAATCCGCAACATCTTCACCGCTCTGGGCGTAAGCATAGGTACCGCTGATGATGCTAAGGAACTCAACCTGGATAACCTGCGCTACCACAAAATCATCATCATGACCGATGCCGATGTGGATGGAAGCCACATCCGTACGCTCATCCTCACCCTGTTCTTCCGCTATATGAATAAGCTGATTACCAGCGGTTATGTGTACATCGCAACACCGCCGTTGTATATGGTGAAGAAAGGCAAAGAGCAGCAGTATTGTTGGACAGAAACCGAACGCGATGCAGCGGTGAAATCAATAGCCGGTGCCGGAAAAGAAGACAGCGTAAATGTTCAGCGCTACAAAGGTTTGGGTGAAATGAATGCCGAACAACTTTGGGAAACAACCATGGATCCTGCCCGACGCACGCTGAAACAAGTAACCATGGAAAGTGCTGCAGAAGCCGATCGGATTTTCAGCATGCTGATGGGCGACGATGTGCCACCGCGCCGCGAATTCATTGAAACGCATGCGAAATACGCAAAAATTGATGCCTGATTAAACGCATCGATGCACAACAAAAAAGGCAAACCCTTCGGTTTGCCTTTTTTTTGCTTTCTATACTATTCAGTTCGCTTCCTGCGACAGCAGACTGGTGCATTCGGCCTGTAAGTCGGTGCTGTTGTTAAGCGCGTACCATTTGTGCACGCGTTCTGCGTAGATGCGGTAATCTTCACCGGCACTCCGCGCTTCATTTACCATGCGTTGGGCTTCCGCAGGCCTTGGCCCCCAGCTTCCACATGGTTCAAAATGTGCATCAAGCTGAATCAACTTTGGAATACTCTTCCCACCATTGGTGAGCCATTGTTCCATGAGCTCCGGATGTTCATCGCGCAGCAAGATGCGCAACATTACTTTGCCCTCGCTAGCTGCAGCAATTTGATGCAAAGCCGGAATATTCTGTGCTGCGTCGCCGCACCACGCTTCCGACAAAATAAGCCAATACACCGGAGCATCTAACCTTCCCAGTGAATTCCGCAGCTGCTCTGAAAGGGAAAAGCGCTTCTCCACTCGATCCATCCGGTGTTCGTTGAGCCTTGAATATTCCAGCATTTCTGGAGCATGGTTGCTGCCGGTGGTTTTGTCCTGGGCATGCAGCTCAGAAATCAGTGTCCGATAAGCTTCATAGCTCATGCCTTTGTCCCAGTATTGGCGATAATCTACCGCCATTGATTCACGATTCATGTCAGTAAAAAACAATGCGAAAGAAGCATGGTTCAGGCATTCAGCCAAAATATGGCCACCAGATGCCGAGCGTGTAAACGATGTATTCCAGAAAGAACAATCCCCAAAAGCGCATGTAGAACTGATGTACGGCTTTTTGATTGCTTACACTCAGGCGTCGTCCGGTGACAAAAAAGAAGATGCCCGTACCTGCATGAAAAAGGCCTATTCCTAAGACCTGAGGTGTTAAAAAGCCCGTGATGAAACATGCCGCCAGACCGAAATATGATAGCGTAACCAGCCATAATCCAAGTTTTAGTGCGGCTTCCCTGGAATATTGTACGGCAACGGTTCGGATGTGAAAGGCAGCATCGCCTGCGGCATCGGGAATGTCTTTGAACCAGGCAATGGCCAGACTGAAGAAGAATACAAAAGTGGTGAGCGGCCAAATAAATCCAGGAATATCCGGTGAACCACCCAGCGCGATGCGGTAATGCATGAAAATACCCAGATTTACCAGCAAGCCACGAACCACAGAAATAGCTGCTGCCGCGCCCAGGTGATGTCTTTTAAATTTGATGGGCGGCAATGAATACACCGCACCTATCAGGCTGATGAGCGTGATGAGTCCGAAGAAGTACCACGAAAGCAGCACAGAAAGGAACAGCGATACGCCGAGGCTGATCAGGCAAATCAGCAGCGCTTGTTTCCGCGTCAGCAGTCCCGCCGGAATGGGAAGCCAGGGTTTGTTCAGCCGATCCAGTTCCACGTCGGCCCATTGGTTTAATCCGGTAATGAATATGTTGCAGGCAAGGCAAGCCAGCAGGGTCAACAAACCAAGGCTTGCGCGCCCGTCATTCCAACCTGGCTGGTCTGCAATGGCCAGAAGAAAAAGCGCACTTACGCTGAATAATGAACCGATGATGGTATGCGGTCTGGAAAAACGCCAAAGCACCAGCAATGGATGAAAGATGCGTCCAATCACGGCAGCAAGGTAACGAGGTTTTTTGGATGGAACTTAGTATTTCTGCGCCGGAATGCACAACAGAAGCTGAACGGGCAGCAGCATATTCCCCGTCTGAATCCATTTGGCCTCTGCACCTAAAGCCAATGCATGATCCAGCAATAAACGCCGTTGTTTTCTGCCCGGACTTTTCCATACGCTGATGATGCCATCCCAGGTCACGGTAACCAGGTTTACCGGCAGCAGCCAGGTGAGCGCGATTCGCGGAAGGCTAAAGGGTTTTATGAAGGGCGCAAACAGCACTTGTCCAACCGTGGTCGCCAAAAGGATGCGCAGGCTGCAGGCGAGGTCTGGGGTGAGGATTTCAGCCACAACTACGCAGTGTCCTTCCGAGATGTTTCGGGTAAGTATTGCTTTCTGTTCTTCCAGGCTGAAGTGGTGAAAGGTGTTGAAGAAGCTGATGGTGCTTCCGGGATTAGCCCTAAAGCTGCGCGCATCCGCCGGGCTGTTTAAATAAGTACATAATGGAAGGAGTTTGATTTCAGGCTGCGGATATAAATCGGTGAGCAAGAATTGGGTGTGCTGCAGCAAAGGATGTTTGCACAGCGCAGGCAGTGGTCCGCCGCTGCCCGAACCCATGTCTGTAATGTGCTTTAGGGCTTGCGCCGGAAGCTGGCGGTGCAGGATGTTTGGAATGTGGCGATAAACCCGGAAAGCCTGCACCATCCAGCCAATGTATTCGGTTTGCATGCGGCGCAATCGTTTGGGAAACCAGGAATAATCTTCCAATTCTTTCATCTGCTGCAAAGCTATATTGCAACCTCTTGACGCGCGACTTTCTACTCATTGGAATATTGGGATTGCTTGTATTGGCAGCTGCATGGGTGTCTGTGCGCATGCGCAGCGCCGGTTACAACCATCTGTTTTCCAGAAAGATGCTGCATGTGTTGGCCATTGGAAGTTGCGCTTTGGGTTTATTGTGGCTGGAACAAGCCTTGTTGCTGCTGTGGATTACTGCGGGTGTTTACCCTTTGTTGTTGTGGTTGGTGGTAAACAAGCAGTTTCAGCGTGAAGAAGACAGACCTGCTTGGGGCATCTTATGGTTTCCACCGGCCATGCTGCTGGTTTGGTTCATCACCGGCAGTATTCAAATAACCGCCGCTGCCATGGCTGTACTTGCAGTTTCAGATGCTGCAGCCGCGGTGGTAGGAGCTTCTTTGAAACGCCTGGAGTTTACCTTAACCGGCGATAAGAAATCCATTCCTGGAAGTGCGGCCTTCTTTGTCAGTGCCTTTGTGCTGTTATACGTGCTCAGGGAATTTCATTTTCTGGATGTTTCATTAGGTATCATTTGCGTAGCAGCCTTGTGCGGCATGTTGCTGGAAGCCATGGGCACGGCCGGAAGGGATAATTTGTTTGTTCCGCTTGGTGTGGCGCTTGCCCTTCAGGCCAATGATACGAGCATGCTCACGGCAGGCGCCTGGTTCCTGTTGCCGTGCTGTTTCTTGTTGTATAACCGCGGCTGGCTGAGTGCTTCGGGTGCTGTTGCTGCGTGGTTGATGGCCGTCGGAATCATTGCCTATGGCGGCATTTACTGGCTGCTGCCTCCGCTGTTGTTTCTGGTTTCTGGATCCTTGCTGGGGAAACTGCCGGGGAAAACCGCCCATGATGCAAAGCATGGAAGGGCGCGTGACCATATTCAGGTGTGGTGCAATGGAGGCGTTGCCTTGCTGTCACTTTGGCTAGGCGCCGAACAGGGAAGTATGCTGTTCCTCATTTCCTTGGCCATCAGCACTGCCGATACCTGGAGCAGTGAACTGGGAACCCGTTTCGGTAGAAAAACGGTTCATCCGCTTAACTTCAAACCCATGACGGCGGGCGCTTCCGGAGGCATGAGCTTGTTGGGAACATTGGCTGCAGTCCCTGCTGCATTGCTGATGGCATTGTTTGCCGAAACGCCTGCATCGTACTTATGGATTGCTACCGCCGGATTCTGCGGCATGTGGCTTGACAGCATTTTCGGAGCATTGTTTCAGGTAAAATTCCTGCACGCCGACGGACGCATTCATGAAACTGATGCCGATGGTGCCGTGCAGGTTCAAGGTTTGCGCTTTGTGACCAATGATGTGGTGAATGTAACATCCAATGCCGCAGTAACGGGCCTTGCTGCACTGCTGATGTATCAGTGCAGTTAATCTTTAATGCACACTCCGTTTTTACAAGAGTATCCCGATGGGCATACGATGCCACAGGATCCGCAATTTCGATTGTCGGTTTTTAAGTCGAAACGCTCATCACGCAGTCCATCACAATTGTTGTCGATGCCATCACAAAGTTCATCGGCGGCAGGATTCACTTTGGGATCGTTGTCGTTGCAGTCAAAAGGAATGGTGCTGTAGCCAGGAATCAGTACATCAGCTTCCAGCCAAACATCCGGATTGCCAAAGCCATCGTCGTCTTTATCCTGAAAATGACGCACCGCATCCGCGCCGTCGCAGTCTTCATCTATATCGTTTCCGGTGATTTCTGTTGCGCCCGGGTGAACGCTTGCATTGGTATCGTTGCAATCACTTGAATCTGCTACAAAGCCCAAGGGAGCAGTGTTGCCGGTTTGTTTTTTGAATTGGTTTCCATAACCGTCTTTGTCTTCATCAGCAAACCAGTATTTGGCGTCAAGCCCATCGCAATTTTCGTCAATTCCGTTGTTGGGAATATCAATGGCTCCGGGATGAATCAGGTTGCTGGAATCGTTGCAGTCGCGATTGTTCTTCACATATCCTGCAGGTTGAGTGCTTGTCCGCAACACCTTCAGTGGATTTCCATAGCCATCCTGGTCAAAATCCAGATACCAGGATTTCCCGTCCACACCATCGCAGTCCTGATCAATGCCGTCGTCGTCTATTTCCAGAGCTCCCGGATGTATGGTCGAATCCTGGTCGTTGCAGTCGCTGGCGTCGGGCACATATCCATCCGGTTGCACGCAACGCAGTACGGACATGGCAGCATTTCCATAGCCATCGCCGTCGGCATCCTGATAAAAACTAATCTTGTCTTGGCAATCTTCTGGATCTTTTTCACAAGATGCCACGAATAGGGTGAACGCAGGGATGAGTAAGATTCCCGCTTTTTGCGCACAATTGCGGAGGAAACTATAGTTCATGCTACAAAAATGGACTGCAAGTCTTTTTGATGCAGCGTTGATTTCAGGGGCTTTATGCACAACTTCACGACCTGTCCAATAGATGGTATTAATTTTGACCATCAAGCACATGATGAGGAAGTTTTTTAAAGCGACAGGGATCACCATTGGGGTCCTTATTTTGTTGGTTTTTTTGTTCCCTTTGTTTTTCAAAGGGACCATCGTAAGGGCTGTGAAGCGCTATGCCCAAAATGCCGTAATGGCAAAAGTGGACTTTAACGAATCGGTAAGCCTGAGCCTCATTAAGAATTTCCCCAACCTGAGCATCAGTATTTCCGATGTTCATATTTCCGGGATTGATTCTTTTGCCGGTGATACCCTGCTCCAAGCTGGCAATATCTCACTGACCATCAACCTGAAATCATTGTTCGGTTCGGGGCCGATGGAAGTTTCCAAAGTAGGTCTGGACGAGGCCTCCCTGCGTTTGAAGGTGCTGGCTTCAGGCAAGGCCAATTGGGATATCGTGAAGCCAGATACTGCTGCAGTCAAAACAGATACCACGGCTGCTCTATTCCGGCTTACCCTGAAGGAATTCAATATCAGCAGAGCGGCGTTGCTGTATGATGACCGTTCCCTCGGGTTCAATATGCAACTGCAAGACCTGAACCACCGCCTGAGCGGAGATTTTACCGCGAGCCAGTTTCTGCTCAGCACCACCACCAAAGCGCAACAATTTACCATGGAATACGGAGGCATTTCCTGGGTAAAAAAGGCAAAACTTGAACTCGATGCCGATTTGGATATGGATATGAATGCCATGCGTTTTGCCTTCCGAAAGGGAACGCTCCTGCTGAATGAGCTGCAGCTGGCTGCTGAAGGATTTGTAGCGATGAACGATGCCGATATGGACATGGACGTGCGGGTTCAGGCCCTTCGTCAGGACTTCAAATCATTCCTTTCTGTGATCCCTGGTTTCTATCAAAACGCATTCGCGCAAATCCGGGCTGCAGGCAGTTTGGCTTTTACGGCCATGGTGAAAGGTAAATACAGTGAAACACAAATGCCGGCCTTCCAAACCAAATTGAACATAGGCGATGGCAGCTTCAGTTATCCGAACATGCCATTTAAGGCGGAACAAATCAAACTGAACTTAGAGGTAGCAAACCCGGATGGTGTGGCCGATCATACGATCATTAACCTCGATACCTTCCATGCAAATATTGCAGGTAGCCCTGTTCAGGCTTCTTTACATGTGCAAACGCCGGTTTCAGACCCGAATATGCGTGCGTTACTCAAGGGAAAACTCGACCTGAGCCGTATTTCCGGGTTGTTGCCATTGGACAAAAACACCCGCCTCGCCGGGAACGTGCAGGCCGACATCGCTGCAGCGGGAAGGTACAGTGCCATACAATCGGAGCGCTACCAGGATTTTGCAGCCAAAGGCGGAATACTGGTGCGTGAATTGGTATATACAGCAGGAGCTTCAGACCCGGCGCTACAGCTCAATTCCATGCAGTTGGATTTCGCACCCGAAAAGTTGAACATGCCCGAATGCAAGGGAACTTATGGGCGCTCCGACTTTAACATGACCGGAGATTTACGCGATTTCATTGGTTATACATTGGGTAAATCTGTATTGGCCGGTAATTTGAAATTCAGCAGCAAACTGCTCGATGTCAATGAGTTTCTTGCCACTCCAGTCCCCGAAGCAACTTCAAATGCCGACACCATGCCCTTGCTTGCACCGGTGCTTCCACAAAACCTCAATTTGGGTTTCGCTTTGTCCGTTGAAGCCTTGAAGTATGAAAATTTAACGCTAAAGGATGTACGCGGCAATGCCCAAATAAAAGATGGACAACTTGACCTTACCGGTGTTCAGGCGGGCTTACTGGGCGGAACCATTGCCATGAAAGGCGTTTATGACAGCAGGAACAGCAGCAATCCGGCGGCGAATCTTGCATTTACTGCCAGCGAAATGAGTATTCCTCAGAGCTTTACTTATTTCCCCATGGTCCGAAAGTATGCACCGCTGGCACAATATGCCAAAGGATTATTTTCCGCAGATATTTCATTCAAGAGCATCTTCAGCGACCTCCTGAAGCCAAATTACCAAACCATGGAAGTTCGCGGACTGGTGCGCATCAGCGAAGCGGCGGTGGAACAGCTGGAAGTCATCAAGAACATATCGGCGCAACTGGGAATACCCGTGGCATCCAGGGTAGATCTAAAAAACCAGCGGTTTGCCTTCAACATCAATAGAGGTGTGTTTAGTCTGGAAGATTCCCTGAGTGCCGTGCTTCCCGGAGGCATACAAATGAAGGTGGGTGGAGGAAGTCTGCTCGACGAAACCTTGCAATACGGCGGACGTTTACTCATGCCCGTAAAAGGGTTAAAGCCAGATAATTCCATCCTGAATGCATGGCAGCAAGAAGCGGCCAAAAAAGGAATTCAGGTGCGCACACCGGAGCAGTTGCCCGTAGACTTCAGTATTGGTGGTCGTTTTTCCAATCCAATAGTGAAAGTAGCATTGCGTACCGCCGCCAATCAGGCAGCCGCAGACCTGAAAGCCCAGGCCAAAAAGCAGCTGGAACAACAAAAAATGGCGGCTGAGGCGCGCGCTAAAGACAGTTTAGATCGGATAAGGCAAGCCGGGATTCAGGAAGCCGAACGCCTGAAAGCAGAGGCTGCACGTAAGCTGGAACAAGAAAAACAGGCTGCTGAAGCGCGTGTTCAGGAAGAAAAACGCAAAGCAGAAGAAGAGGCCAAACGGAAACTGGAGGCAGAGAAGCAGAAATTGAAACAACAACTGAAGGATAAACTGAAACAAGGTAGCGGAGGCGGTCTTTGAAACTTGCATCCATTTCCCGACTGAGCGGATTTCAGCTTATGCTGTTTTCGGCTTTTTTCTTTTCTCTGATGAACATCTTTGCCCGTTTATTGCCGAAGATTCCGGCTGTTGAACTGGCGTTTTTCAGAAGTGTCATCACCTTGTTGCTCAGCGCCGGCATGTTGCGCTGGAAAGGGCAGGGGCTGTGGGGCAACAACAGAAAGCTCCTCTTACTTAGAGGTTTATTTGGTTCCGCCGGACTCGTCATGTATTTCATGACCTTACAAAACATGGAATTGGCATCAGCTGTGGTGATTCAATACCTTTCACCGGTTTTTGCAGGCATCATCGCCTGGTTGATTTTAGGGGAACGCTCTTTCCGCATTCAATGGCTGTTCCTGGGAATTTGTGTTTTGGGTGTAGCCATGGTGAAGGGATTTGGTGCAGTGGACACATCGTGGTTCTTGGTGGGCTTGGGAAGTGCATTTTTTTCAGCATGTGCTTATTCCGTCATCCGGGCGCTTAGCGGGAAAGAATCGCCACATGTGATCTTGTTTTACTTCCCTGTGGTTACCTTGCCCATCACCCTGATTTGGCTGATGTTATACCCCAAACAGTGGGTTTTACCTTCGGGAATCGATTGGTTGCTGCTCTTGCTGTTCGGTTTATGTACTCAGGCAGGCCAATACTTCATGACCCGTGCCTATCAGGCCGACAAGGTGAATCGGGTAACACCTGCAACCTATACCGGTGTGGTGTACAGCTTGCTGTTTGGTTGGCTGTTGTTTGGCGAAACGAGCAATGCTTTTGAATTGCTCGGTATGTTTCTGGTGGTACTGGGCGTGGTGCTGAATACACAGGTAGATCGCTTTCAACGCTGGATGAATAAAGAAAAACCCGTCTGAAGGATGGGTTTTAAGGTTGTTATTTCAGGCAATCATGCTTAGGGAATGACGATTTTTATTACTTCTTTGCGATTGTCTGTAGCTGCCTGCAACAGATAAACTCCGGCGGGAAACTGGTTCGTTTGTATCTGCGCACCCTGAACCTGATGTACGCACTTCCCGTCCATGCTGTACAAACTGAGCGACTGCACGGGCGTTGACGATTCCACTTCTAAGCTGCCATTGCCGTAGTTACGCACCTTTACGGTTGTCTGAGCCGGGTTTTGAACATTGTTTCCGGCTGCAGGTGTAAATCTGAATACCGCGTTGGCTGCCGGTACTGCCGTTAACGGACCAGCGCCCGTTAAAAAAGAGCTGTACGAAATTGGCGAGGCGGGATTCCCTTTCAGTCCGTAAGTGTTTTCACCATCGTAATCTATCAGGTACACGTAAGGTCCGGATTCTCCATTCCAGGAAAATGGATTTTTTACACTGGAAGGTCCGTAGTGGTATTCAATGATCCCGCTGCCTTCATAGAACCAAACCTGGTAGTTTACCGAGTCAAACCCCAATGTGTCGTATATGAATCCAAGGTTTCCCCATTCAATCTTAAAAATACGGTTGGGGCTGTTTCCTTCGGTGGCCTGTGCAATAAAACTGGAACCGTCTTTTCTGGGTGCGAGTTCCGCGCCTAGGGGAGCGCCTTCGTCGTTAAATTCAAATTCGGTGATGGCGTATTGACTGTTGCCCCAAACGATGATGCTGTCGCTGTATGCTTTGCCGAAATAGGGAATCTGAAAACTGGTTTTGAACACAGTGTCCAGAATGGAATTACTGTCTTTGTAGGTGCGCAAGCCGGCGCGAAGATGTTGGTATGCGTTGGTGCGCAGGCTGTGGGTGTATGTTTGTCCATAAAGCGAGCAAATGGCAAGGAACAAACATCCCAAAAGGCTTGACTTTAATTTCATGGGGCAAATGTAAAAATTATTGTCACTGTGCATGCGCATAAAAAAAGCCCCCGGGTACTCCCGAGGGCTTTTTTATAGCCGTTTAAGGCGCTTAGTTTTTAGAAATGCGGTGGGTGATGTTCACCAAACCATCAGTGAAGTTCACCAGGTACAATCCGCGGGCAAATGCGCTGAAATTGATTGACTTCACTTCAGCTGCATTGTAGGTTCCGAAGATTTTACCGGTCATGTCGCTCACGGTAACAACACCTTTATCAGCGTTGATTACTTCCATATTCAGCGTGTTTGCAACCGGGTTCGGATAAACTTCAAACTGAACCAGTGGCTTGCCGTTGTTGTCAAGCTGTGCAGACTTGGTGCGCTGGGTGGCCACTTCGGTTCCGCTGATGCCTTCGCCGGCAACCATCATAGGTGCAGTAGCGTCTTTGTCAATAGCACCGGTAACGAATACCTCACTAACGTTTACACTGTTTCCTGAACGAAGGAAGCTTGCAACGTCTGATGCTGCTCTTCCGCCATCAATCCATCCATCGCTGCTAGCATGGTTGTAAGCAACACGTTGTTTGGTTGAGGTCCAGTTGCTGGGAACGTTTACGTTGTGGATGTGGGCGCGAATTGAGTTGCTGCCCGCAACACGTGTCACTTTCCAATATTCTGAAGCAACTACGGTGTCAAGTGGGCTGTTCACAGTGTTGTCTCCAGTGTATCCAGTAGGGAAATATTCTATTTTGAAGGAAGCATCGGCGCCACTTACACTTTCCAAGCGTGCAGGTGCAAATGTGCTTCCTTTACCAATTGGGAAGAAAGTGTACAACCTCCAGTTGGTTCCTTGGGTTCTGTCAATGGTCAAAGGGCCATCAACATAACTGCTGTCGCTGCCTGTGCCGGTTATCATTTCAAAGGCATTGGTAATGGTGAGGTCGTAAGAACCGGTTTTCACGATGCCCTTGGTGAATATAGGTTTTTTGATGTCCCAATGGCTGCCCATGATTACTTTTCCGGAAGGTTTGTTGAACTGAATAACTCCACCAAACTGCGCGCGTGCATTGCTGCTCAAGGTGATTGTCTGGTCGCCGGTACCTGCAAAAACAATCCTATTGGGTAAAGAGCCTGAAGTGTTATTTACTGCAGTGCTTATGTTCATGTCGCCGTACAGCAGAAATTGTGCGTTTCCTATGTATGCTTTGTTGGTGCTTGGGAAAGTCAAGTTTCCACGAACGCCAACAACGTCAGAACCTGAAGCGAAATTCGCACTAATACCATTGCTTGGGTTTGCAGTATTTGGCATATCAACCACCAAGTCATTGAAATAAACTGTGTCGCTGTTGTGGGTGAAGCCATTCATGCTGCCGTTGTTGGCCAGACAAACTACGCCATTTTGAGGGTCGAAAGATGTTTCATTGGCGAAATTCCAGCTGCCGTTGAAATAAAGGGTGTCGTCATCAGGCGCAATAAGTTGACCATTAGCCGCTACAGTCAGACCCTGGTTGCCGCCATTGATGCGTGCGCTGGTGGAGCCATCGAATGCAAGAATACCTTTGGTGATGAGGGTTCTGTATCCAGGCCAACCAATTTCCTGTTTGTTCAATACAGTAACACGGTCGGTTTTGTTGTTTTTTTCAATAACCACATTGTGCGCACCTTTGACCAGCGCATTGATAATAAAAACGCCGTTGCCGGATCCGGTGAAGCCGATATTAGGGGCGCCGTTTACACCAATATAGTTTGTAGAAATGTTGTTGGCCATGCTGCTGTGAATGACCACAGAATCACGTGAGCCAATCATATCGATTTGGTTGTTGTTGCTCCACTCGTTGAAGCTGGCTTCTATCAAAGAAAGACGCTGCAGGGCAATGATCCTTGATCCTTTTCCGGCGCCCAGCGTTTTGATTACGCGCAAGTAGGCGGGAGTGGTGATGTCGCCAGCACCATCAGCCTTCTTGTCCACCTCAATGATGTGGAAATTCATTTCAGTGTTGTTGGTGTTGATGGTTCCCTGTGTATTGCCGCTGAAACGTACCAAGCCATTGTTGTGGCTGAACGTTCCTACTGATTCACGGTAGAAATCTCCACGGATGCTTACAAATGCTTGTGGGTTTCTGCTGTAACCGTCGGGCGCATTAAAGCGAGCGAAGTTGCGCAGCGAAAGGTTCATGATGTCAATGTTTGCATTGCTGAAGGGATTGAATTGGCTGTTGCCCATAGACAAAGTACCCCGGATGATGGCATGATTTGTAATCAATAATGAACCAAAACCCATGGTTAGGTTACGCGCCACAAACGTGTCGTTGGTAACAGCGCCTAAGATTGAACCACCGCTTAAGGTAATGTCATTGGCACGAAGTGAACCTGTACCTTTGATGGAAATACGCTTGGTAAATGTTTGGGGGCAGGTCAGGTTGTTAATCTTCACTGCAGAATTGATGTCGCAATCAAAAGCATTGCCCATAACTACGTTGTCATCGCAATCGGGTACACCTGAAGGAGACCAGTTGTTCGCGGTTTCCCATTTGAAATCCCTGGTACTGTTGGTCCAGGTTTTGGTGGTGGCGATTCCGTCTCCGCAGCTAGGGGCTGCGTAAGTAAGCTGAGCCCCGAAGAGCAAGCCTACACAAGAGAATAAGAGTTTTTTCATAAACTGGTTTTGATGGTTGTTGCCGGCAAATATATCC
>JBEDND010000137.1:0-15380 GCA_041170785.1 Bacteroidota bacterium
TAGGTAGCGCAGATGATAGCGGCCAAAGGTGCGGCTGTTTGGGAACAGATGCGCCAGTCCGGTCATTTTATACAGGGCAACGGCCGGCGTGGGAAGTCCCCGTTTGCTCTCAGGAAGAAAGGTTCCGGAGCCATCCAGCATCCGCACGCCAAGGGCGCCACATTCCGGATGTGTTTCCATGAATGCCAGTGTTTGTTGCAGGCAATCTTGTCCTATCAAGGTATCCGGATTCAGCAGCAGCACATACTGACCTTGGGCCAGGGCAATGCCCTGGTTGTTGGCTTTGGAAAATCCTGTGTTTTCTTTGTTGGCAATCAGTTGAACCTTGGGAAAACGGCTGCGCAGCATGAGCAGACTGTCGTCGGTGCTGGCGTTATCTACCACAATTACCTCAACATCCAGGTTTTGGGCAGCCTGTTGCACGGACCACAGGCATTGTTCCAGGAAGTACCGAACATTATAGTTGACAATGATGATGGATAGTTTGGCCATGTCAGATGTTGTATTCTGTGCGGTTGACGATGCTTCTGCCCAGGGTGGCTTCATCGGCATATTCCAATTCTGCCCCCACGCTGATGCCCCTTGAGATGCAGGTAATGCGCACCCCGGAGTCCCGAAGTTTGCGTGCCAGATAAAACATGGTGGTATCGCCTTCCGCAGTTGCGTTGAATGCCAGGATGATTTCACGAACCTCTTCGGCAGGAATACGTTCCAAAAGCGAAGCAATGTTCAGGTCGTCGGGGCCAATACCATCTACCGGTGCAATCAATCCGCCGAGAATATGATACTTGCCGCGAAACTGACCTGTAGCTTCCACCGCCATCTGATCGCTGAAATCTTCCACCACACAAAGTTCAGTGCTGTTCCTTGCCGGGTTCAGGCAGATGGGGCAGTATTCCTGGTCGCTTACATTGCCGCATTGCCTGCACAGCCTGAGGTCTTTTTTCAATCGTTCCAGGGCTTTGGCCATTTGCAATACTTCACCTTCCGGCCTGCGCATCAGGTGGATGACCATCCTGACAGCGGTACGTCGGCCAATACCCGGAAACGATGAAAGGGCCTGAACGGCGTCGTCAACAATACGCGAACTGGATTCCATCGGGGCGAAGTTAATTGCTGTGGGGCATTGCGTTTTTCGTTTTTTCGGTAATTCCCCTTGGATTGCTTTTTTGCATAATATTGTATTCACTTAATTATTCATCGAAACGCCATGAACGTATTTATTTATGCACTGGTTGCCCTGGTGGTCTTAGTCATCTTGCGCAGCATCAAAGTAGTTCCCCAACAGAATGCCTATGTAGTAGAAAGGCTGGGTAAGTTTCACGAGGTGTTGCAGCCGGGCATCAACTTCATCATCCCCTTTTTCGACCGTGTTGCGTACCAGCATTCCCTGAAAGAGGTTGCACTGGATATTCCGGAGCAGGTTTGCATTACCAAAGACAACGTGCAGGTAGCAGTAGATGGCGTGGTATTTATACAAGTGGTAGATGGCATGAAGGCTTCATACGGCATTTCCAATTACAAGTTTGCGGTCATACAGCTGGCACAAACCACCATGCGTTCTGAGATTGGCAAGATTGACCTCGATAAAACCTTTGAAGAGCGGATGAACATCAATAGGCTGGTGGTGGCTTCTATTGATGAAGCATCAATAGGTTGGGGTGTAAAAATCCTGCGCTATGAAATCAAGAACATTACGCCGCCCAAAACGGTGTTGAATGCCATGGAGAAGCAAATGCAGGCCGAGCGCGAAAAGCGTGCCGTGATATTGCAATCTGAAGGGGAGAAGCAGAGCGCCATCAACCTGGCGGAAGGACAAAAGCAAAAAGTGGTACTGGAATCGGAAGCCTTGCAGCAACGACAAATCAACGAGGCCACCGGACAGGCAGAAGCGATACGTGCCGTAGCAGAAGCTACTGCCGATGGCATCCGTTCTGTAGCCAAGGCCATACAATCAGAAGGTGGTATGGAAGCCGTTCAGTTGCGCGTAGCTGAAAATCTGGTAGAACAATTCGGCAAGTTGGCCAAAACCAACAATACCCTCATCCTTCCCGCCAACTTTGCAGACATGGGCAGCATGATTTCCGCAGCCATGACGGTAGTAAAGAATCAACAACAAACCCCAGGAAAAAACGCTTAATGGACGCAGCTATTTTTTGGGGCTCTGCAGGCCTCATCCTCGTCATTGCCGATGTTGTTTTCGGTTCGTTTTTCATGCTTTTTCTGGGCGTTGGTGCTTTGGTTACGGGCGCTGCGGTTTGGTCGGGAACGCTGGCCAATCCTGTGTACCAGTGGCTTTGCTTTGCGTTGGTTTCATTGAGCGGAGTGATATCCCTGCGCAAACCGCTGATTCATCGTTTTGGTTCGAAGAGCGCCAAGGGTTACGACGAGCATACCGGGCAGCGTGTTTTGGTATGTGAAGCCATTCCTGCCGGTGGCACAGGCCGGGTGATATATCGCGGTGCCGAGTGGCCAGCAAGAACGCTCGATGGTTCTGCGCTTGTACAGAACAGTCATGCCCTGATCCACGCTTTGGATGGCATTATGCTGATTGTTATTGCTGAAGCCTGAATGGCTGCGAGTCAAAATTGCACGCTCATGTTTCCACAAATCCAAGTGTCTGCGTAAGGCAGCGGATCTATAAACCTTCCGGTAACACCAAAAAATCGGCGGCCTTCCAGGCGGAACAACATGTGTTCATCCGCTTTTATATTCATACACAATCCGGAACTTCCGGCGGTGAAACCTTCGCGTCCAAGAACAGGCACGACCAATACCGATTGCGCATCCCAGAAGTACTCCACCCTTCCTGCCAGCGACAGTTTTCGTGTCAATTCTCGCGACAGAATAAAATTGGCCTGCCACCAGGTTTCTTCACTCCATTCATTCGGGTCCCATGTTGCTGCCTGCATACCCGCATAGGCACATGCGGTTGCTTTCCACGGTCCTGATGAATTCCATACCCAATACACGTCGGTAAAAAGCCGCAACCGACGTTCAGGCTGTAATGCGCTGCGTTCATCACCCACGTAGGTATTCCAAGTGAAGGTATGGCTGGGTTTAGGGCGAAATTCCAGCTGTGTGCCCACCGATTTACGGTCATTTTGGTCATAAATCTGTTGCCATCCATTGACCAAATAGATAGAAAGGTTTGTTTTAGGGGAAAGCTGTGTGCTGAGTTTTACGCCGCTCAGGTAGTAAGGGGAATTTTCGGCAGACATGGAACGAGTGTACATGAGGTGCTGCGCGCTGATGGCATTTTCGTTGGTATACGGTGAACCCAGGATTCCTGCATCCAACCAAATATTCTTGTTCTTAAAAAGCTTGTAACCGGCTGAAGCCTCCAACAAGTTGCGCATTCCTGCAGGTTCAGCTGCGTAGTTGGAGGACATATAGGTGCCGAAGCCTGGCACCAGGCGGGCACGGAGGCGATCTGTCTGCAGCGTACATTCAACGAATGCCAGGTTGATATTTACTTCGGCCTGCCTGGCGCTGGATACAAAATAGGGAATCTGTTTATCCGCAGGTTTGCTGAATAAGTAGCCTGCGTAAATGTCAACGTAGGCACCGATCTTCAGGTGTTTTTGGGTTGTTTCAACAGAATGGGCAGTATCATGTTCAGGTGTTTGCGCATCCGTACCATGGATGGCGCCTGCAGCAAAAACAAAAAAGGAAGGAAAAATCAGCTTCCTGAAACATGAAAAAGACATATTCAAACTTAAATCTAAGGCTACGTAATGTCAATGTAGAAAATACCTGAGCAGAAGCATCCGGAAGGCCACTGCCTTCGGCAGCAATTACAATGGCTCAACCGAAGAATTCTTCAGCAATGCGCTGTTTTGGTGGTAGCGTTCGTTGGGGTGGTAAATGAAGAAGGCACTTCCATCGCGGATGGTGTTGATGACCGGTTCGGTGAGTGATGCAGGGAGCGCAGGGCATCCCCAGCTTCTTCCAACATAACCCTGTTTCTGAACAATCTGGTCATTGACATAATCTGCGCCGTGCACAACGATGCCTCGCTGTTCCGCATGGTCATTCACGCCGCGTTCCTGTCCGTGCAGTCTCAGGGAAAGCCCGTGTTGGCCCATGTAGGTTGGCCCGGTCACGAAAAAGCCGAGGCTGCTCATCAAGCTGTTTTCAACATTGCTGAAATGGGTAGCGTAGCGTTCGCCGCTGTTGCGACCGTGGCTTACGTAGGTATGAAACACCACGCAGGTGTCCTCTATATCTACCACAAAAAAGCGTTTCATGCCACCGTGTTTGCTGAAGTCGGCAATGCTCAGATAGCGGGTATTTTTCAGAAGTCCTTCGGCTTTAAGTTTCAAGTAGCCGCTGAAGGCGCTTGCCCAAGCGTGCATGCTGAGGCCCATTTTGTTTAGCCCACTGCGTTCAAAGAGGCGCATGGTTATGCGCACTTCTTCGCTGTTGCGCAGGCCCATGGCTGCATCTTTCCCCTCGGGCGTAAAGGCGAGCCAGGAGCCGAGGAGCATCATGATCATCAAGCCTTTTCTCATCAAGCGGAACTTTACAAAAACCATTCCGTTCAAGGTGTATTGAGTGACTTCAACGCTACTTTCGCGTACAACATGCCTCGGAAGAGTATTGCACTGGAATCTTTTTTAAACCTGCGCCGCGAAGGATTGCCCGTTGCCGATGTGCGCAGCGAGCAGGAGTTTGCCGCCGGTCATATCCCCGGTGCACAGAACCTGCCGCTATTGATTGATCCGCACAGGGTGATTGTTGGCACTGCTTACAAACAACTGGGAAGAGAAGCAGCCATTCGAAAGGGCTGGGATTTAGCCGGACCTCGATTTGGGAGCATATACAGGCAAGCCACCAAGATGGCCTCTGGTGGAACATTACTGCTCCATTGTTGGCGCGGAGGTATGCGGAGCGATTTGGCCGCATGGATCAGTGGTTATGGCGATTTGGAGGTAAGGGTACTGGAAGGCGGTTACAAAGCATACCGGCAGCATGTACTGGCAACCTTATCTCAGGCTCCGTCGAACCTGCAGGTGCTTGGAGGTGCTACAGGAAGTGGTAAAACCCAATACCTGCAGCTGCTGCGCAACAACGGTGTACAGGTAATGGACTTGGAAGCCTTGGCCAATCATAAAGGAAGCAGTTTTGGCGCATTGGGGATGAAACCTCAGCCTACTCAGGAACAATTTGAGAATGCCCTGGCGGAAGTACTTATGGGGCTGGACCCCTTCAAGCCTGTTTGGGTAGAATTTGAAAGTCGAACCATAGGCAGACTGGTTGTGCCCGAGGCCTTATTTCTGGCCATGCAGCAAGCACCTATGTTGGAGCTGCAGATTGACAACATAGAGCGGATACAACGGCTCCTGCAGGAATATGCTTGTTTCCCGAAAGAAGTGTTAGAAACGGCAACCCTGCGCATCGCCAAACGCCTTGGTGGATTAAAAACAACACAAGCAATAGCAGCATTGCGCGACGGCAACATGGAAGCATGGATTCAATGTTGCCTGGACTACTACGATAAAACTTATAATTATGGTTTGGCAAACCATCTCGGTGTGAAAGAAGTAAAACAGTGGTCTTGGAAGGATCTTTTGCCGAAGCAGGATTGATCAGCATTTGCGGCAGTAGGTAAAACAAAAAAGCACAGGCCTTGCGACCTGTGCTTTTTTGTTTTAGTGATTAATGAATTAATCTTCAGAGCGGCTCAGCGCGTAGATGACCAAACCAAAGCCGATTTTGTTTACGGCGTCGGCGATGTTGTACACGATGTCCATAGAAGCACTGGCGGCTGCAGGATCAGAAACGAGTTGCATACCAAACAGACCACCTGGAGTGCCCAGGATGTAACCCAATGGGTAAATAGCCCATCCTACCAATACGAACCAAGCAAGAATTTTCACTGCTTTTGCTACCTGAGGACCTGCGTTTTGTGCCAATTTTGCCACGTCGCCGAACCAAATCAGGTACACGATGTAGAAATAAGCCAAACCAGAGATTACGCCCCACATTACGCTGTTATCGCGGTCAATGGTTTCTCCGAAATAGCCGGTAACCAGCATCACCAAAGAGGCGGTGATCAAGGTCCACATCAGGCCGATCTTAGCACCTGCCTTGCGTGTGATGAGGTAGAACTCAACGCACATCAGCGGTACAGTAAGGATCCAGTCCACATAACGGAAGAATGTTGGTGATTCGCCGGTTTCCAGGTTGTAACCACGCATGTAGTAGTAGTGCACTGCTGCGATGAATGTGATTAATCCTGAAACGAGGATTGAGGTTCTCCACTTCGGGTTGGTATTACCCATTTCGAAGAAGAAGAAGACGGACGCGGCCATCATGGCCATGGTGCCGATGAAGAACGTAAAGGCTACGTAGTTGTCGGCTGCAATTTTGAGTGATTCTAGTACCATATGGTTTGATTAATGGGTTTCGATATAGGAACAACAAGTTTCGATGAAAGTTTTTTGAAGTAGAAAAAAAATTTAAAAAATTCTGCGCGAAGCTGAATGAACCGAAGCCGGACGGGCTTCAACATTGCTTCGGATGGTGGTATTGTGGAAGCAAAAAGAAGCATAGGTAGCATGATTTTGCTGTTTTGTGCTTCGGTGTTGAAGGTGTTTCAGCGTTCAACCGTATCTGTCAGAACGTTTTGTGTATTCAGAACGTCATTAAAAGACAATCAGGAAGGTAAAATGTTTGATACCTTCTATTTGAGGTGGCCATGAATTGGGTTGACGTTCATTGACTACAAAGCGAAGGAATGGCTGTTTTTATTGAATTTATTTCGCTGCAACAGTACTGATTATCTTTGCGCCCTCATTTCAAAACTGTCCATGATGTACCGCACCCTGAAGCATGTAAACTGGCCCGACCTGGAACTTGGCGTTTTGGATGGCTGGAAACGTGCAGAAACGTTTCGTCAAAGCATTGAAAACCGCAAGGATGCCCCGGTATTTACCTTTTTTGAAGGGCCTCCAAGTGCCAATGGAATGCCTGGCATTCACCACGTGATGTCGCGCGCACTCAAGGATATTTTCTGTAGGTATAAAACCTTGCAGGGATTTAGGGTAGATCGCCGCGCGGGCTGGGATACACATGGACTTCCCGTGGAGCTGCAGGTGGAGAAGCGTCTGGGTATTACCAAAGAAGACATAGGCAAGAGCATCAGCATTGCCGACTATAATCGGGAGTGTCGTAAAGATGTGATGCAGTTCAAGGACACCTGGGATCAGCTAACAGAACGTATTGGCTTTTGGCTGGATCTGGACCATCCTTATGTAACCTACGAGAACAACTACATAGAATCACTTTGGAACCTGCTTCAGCAGTTGTACCAAAAGGGTTTTTTATATAAAGGCTATACCATTCAGCCGTATTCACCTGCCGCGGGGACCGGGTTAAGCAGTCATGAACTGAATCAACCGGGTACCTATAAGATGGTGAAGGATACTACCGTGGTGGCGCAGTTTAAACTGCAGGCCACCACCGACGAATTCCTGCTGGCCTGGACTACCACGCCATGGACACTGCCCGGAAATACAGGACTTGCTGTTGGTCCGGACATCGATTACGTTCAGGTACAAACCTTCAACCCGTACACCGGCGTTCCGGTTAAGCTGTACCTCGCGCAGAACCTGTTGGGCCGCTGGTTTGATCCGGCAGGTGCCGAAGCGGATCCCTCATCCTGGAAACCCGGTGATAAAATCTTGCCCTGGAAGGTGTTAAAACACCTCAAGGGCCGCGAACTTGAAGGCCTACGTTACGAGCAGCTGCTCCCTTATACCCAGCCCGAAACAGGCGATAACTTCCGCGTGGTTTGTGCCGATTTCGTCACCACCGAAGACGGTACCGGAATTGTTCACCTCGCACCCAGTTTCGGCGCCGACGACTTTCGCACCGCGCAGTTAAACAACCTGGGCAGCCTGACTTTGGTTGACAGACAAGGTCGTTTTATTCCCGAGGTGACAGATTTCGCCGGTGAGTTTGTCAAAGAAGCCTTCCTGAGCGAAGCGCAAAAAGAATCCTCCAGGCAACAACAGGGGCGCGACAAATACCTCAGCGTGGACGAGCGCATCTCCATCAAGCTCAAACAAGAAAACAAAGCCTTCCGGGTAGAGAAATACGAACACAGCTATCCCCATTGCTGGCGCACCGATAAGCCCATCCTTTATTATCCATTGGAAAGCTGGTTCATCCGCACCACTGCAGTAAAAGACCGCATGGTGGAATTGAACAAAACCATCAACTGGAAACCCAAAGCTACCGGCGAAGGACGTTTTGGAAATTGGTTGGAGAACCTTGTTGACTGGAACCTGAGCCGCAGCCGTTATTGGGGAACACCTTTGCCCATCTGGCGCAGCGAAGACGGATCAGAAGAGCGTTGCATAGGTTCCATGGAAGAACTTCGGGAAGCCTGCAGCGAAGCTGTTGCGGCGGGATTCATGCCAGCGAATCCGGTAGATCAACCCGACTTCGAATTGCATCGACCCTGGGTAGATGACATCATCCTTTGCAGTCCACAGGGTAAACCCATGCACCGCGAAACGGATTTGATCGACGTATGGTTCGACAGCGGCGCCATGCCTTATGCACAATGGCATCTGCCTTTTGAAAACCAGGAGCAGTTTCAGCGCAGCTTTCCGGCTGATTTCATTGCGGAAGGCGTGGATCAAACGCGCGGATGGTTCTTCACATTGCACGCCATAGCCGTCATGCTGCACGACAGCGTGGCTTATAAAAACGTAGTGGCCAACGGGCTGGTGCTCGACAAGAATGGCAACAAGATGAGCAAGCGCCTGGGCAATGCCGTAGATCCCTTCAAAACGGTGGAGCAGTATGGCGCCGATGCACTGCGCTGGTACATGATCAGCAATGCGCCACCGTGGGACAACCTGAAGTTTGACCTTGAAGGAATCGCCGAGGTTCAGCGCAAATTCTTCGGAACCCTATACAATACCTATGGTTTCTTTGCTTTGTACGCGGGCGTAGATGGTTTTGTATTCGACGCGGAGCAACAGATTCCACTGAACCAGCGGTCTGAGCTGGATCGCTGGGTGCTGAGCAAACTACATTCACTCATACAACAGGTGGAAACAGCCATGGATGATTACGATCCAACCAAAGCCACCCGAGCCATCGAGGATTTTGTAACCGAGCAGCTCAGCAACTGGTATGTGCGCCTGAGCCGTCGCCGTTTCTGGAAGGGCGAAATGAATGCAGACAAGCAGGCGGCCTACGAAACCCTTTATGAATGTCTGTTGCGCGTAAGCCAAATGATGAGTCCGGTATCGCCATTTTTCAGTGAGTGGCTGTATCAAAGCCTCACGGAACCCCAGCATAAAGTGAACACACAAAAAGGTGCAGCATCTGTGCATCTGAGTAATTTCCCCAAGGTGGAACCGGCATTTATCGATGCAGAGTTGGAGGCGACCATGCAGGTAGCACAAAGCCTGTGCAGCATGGTGTTCAGCATCCGCAAGAAGGAAAAGCTGCGCGTGCGACAACCGCTGAGCCGCATCATGGTTCCGGTTACCGGTCCTGAATTCCGCCGCAGGCTGGAACATGTGGAAGCCTTGATACTCAGTGAAGTAAACGTAAAGGAATTACAATATCTGGCCGAAGACAATGAAGTACTTGTGAAAAAGATCCGTCTGAACTTCAAGGCATTGGGGCCACGCGTGGGCGGAGGCATGAAAGAGCTTCAGGAATTGGCCAGGCATTTCACCCAGGAGCAAATCCGGCAACTGGAAGTACAGGGAAATCTGTCCATCAACCTTACACAAGGACCATTCGAATTGCGTATTGAAGAAGTAGAAATCAGCGCTGAAGACATTCCCGGCTGGCAAGTAGCCACCGACGGAAGCCTTACCGTAGCGTTGGATGTAACACTTAGCGAAGAACTACAGGCTGAAGGCTGGGCTCGGGACGTGGTTAACCGCATCCAGAATATGCGCAAGGAAAGCGGGTTACAGGTCACCGACCGCATCGTGGTGAACTATCATTCAGATGATCAACTTGCCGATGCCTGCACCCGTTTTAGCAGTTATATTTGCGGCGAAGTGTTGGCTGATTCCTTAAACCGCATGGAAGAAATGGTGGGCGAAGCGGTTGAAATAGAAGGGAAAAGCATCAGCATTCACATCATACCAGCTTAAAAATATCCACTGATTTCGATATGGAAAAAAATCGCTACACAGAAGAAGATCTTAAGGAATTCCGTGAATTGATCAACAAGAAACTCGAGGTTGCCCGAGAAGAGTTCAACACCCTGCAAAGGCAGTTGCGCGATGGAAATGAAAACGGAACCGACAGCACCAATAACAATTACCTTACCTTGGATGACGGCGCCGATACCTTCGAAAAAGAAAACCTTACACAGTTGGCCGGCAGACTTAAAAAATTCATCAACAACCTGGAAGCTGCCTTGGTACGTGTGGAAAACGGAACTTATGGGGTGTGCAAGGTAACCGGAAAGCTCATCCCCAAGGAACGCCTGCGTGCCGTTCCGCATACCACGATGAGCATTGAAGCCAAACTGGGTCAGAAATAAGTGGAACAACAAGCTTCCTTCCAGTCAATACCTTCCGTTTGGAAGCGTTTGGTGTTGCCCATAGCCATCATTGTTGTCATACTGATTGCCGATCAGGTACTCAAGGTTTGGGTAAAAACCCACATGACATGGCGCGAGCAGTTCAGCATCTTCGGCGACTGGTTCGTGATGCATTACACAGAAAACAACGGCATGGCCTTCGGGATTGAATTGGGCGGACGGTTGGGGAAATACCTCCTTACCAGCTTCCGCATCGGTGCCGTAATGTTCGGCTGCTGGTATTTGTACAAGCAGGCTTCCCAGAAAGCCAAAATGGGTTTCCTGATATGCATCGCCCTCATTATTGCCGGAGCCCTTGGAAACATTATTGATTCCGTGTTTTACGGAGTGGTGTTCAAGGAACGCAATTTTTATCCGGGCGGCTGGTTTGAAGGAAGGGTAGTGGACATGTTCTATGCACCCATCTGGGAAGGTTATCTGCCCACTTGGTTTCCCATCTGGGGTGGTGAACATTTCACCTTCTTTGGCGCCATCTGGAATATCGCCGATGCTGCCATCAGTATTGGTGTACTCAGCATCCTCGTGTTTCAGAAATACCTGTTCACACCAGACCAAACAACACCGGCGTCACAGGCTGAAGAACCAGCACAGGAAGCATCATAACACAAAAAGCTCAGCATAAAAAAAGCGACCCAATGGGCCGCTTTTTTGTTTTCAGATGAAATGAAGTATCAATTGCCGGCAATAGCCTGCAGGGCCTTCTGTTGTTCTGAAGTCCAGTTTGATGAGGCGGCAACTTCCTTCATGATGGCCTGTGCGGCGCTTTGCTGTTTGAAATAGGCCAGGGCATCTTTCGCTGGATTGCTGAGCCTGCTGTTGAAGCTCAGCGTAGCTTCAAACAGGTTGCGACAAACCTGTTCGTTGAAGTGGTTCAGCCGTTTCAAGGCATCAAAAGCATTGACACGTGTGCGGAACTCGTACATGTTCCCGGCATAATCGGTAATCATGCCTTTTATGGTGCCGGCCTGTTCCGGGAATTGCCTGCAAGCCAGTTCCAGCCTGCGGATGTGCAAGCCGTGCTGGTTCCCGTACAATCCTTTGGTAATTTCCAGGTAACCGGTGCGTTTGGAAGCATCGATTTGCCAGGCCATGAGTTTCACCAAAGCTGTTTCGATGATGCCATAAGAAGAATCTTTCAGGGCCAGTTCAAGCACGGGTGCCGTCTGATCATTTGCAGGAAGTGTTTCCACCACGGCTCGGCGCACGTCCACTTCAGGGTCCATCATCAAGGTACGGGCAATGGCCGGATCCTGCGCTTTCACCATCATGCGTGCCAATTCCGCGCGGATGCTGCGGTGGCTTTCCTTGGCAAAACGTTCAGCCAAAAATCCTGCCGGAATAGATGCACCCATTTTACCCAAGGCAACCAATGCATCGTATCTGTCGAGCATGCTGTTGGCCAATTGCGCCTGTGCAAGTAACTCTTCTGCCGTTTTCTGGAACGTAACTTTTTTGAGGATGTTGGACTGCTCGTCAAACAGGGCAAATGCAAACTCTTTACCCGCGGTCAAAGGGAAAAATACCTGCTGGAACTGCTTGTCCACCATCACCTGGCGACGTTCTGAACTTCCATCTTTGTAATATACCGCAAACCACACAGGCATTTTAAAGATGCCCACGGTAGGTTCCTGTTTGTGTATTTGCTCCACAGTGAACACCAAATTCTTACCTGAAGTAAGGGTTTGCACTTTGTAATGAGGTTCGCCACCGCGCCAGATCCATTGGTCGAAGAACCAGTCCAGGTTCACACCTGAAGCGTCAATGATGGCTTTTTGCAGATCATTGGTTTCCACCGTGCCGAAGGCGTGGCGGTCCAGGTACAGTTTGATGCTGCGGCGGTAGGCATCTTCGCCCAGCACGTAGCGCATCATGCTCAGCACGGAAGCGCCTTTAGGGTAATGACGTGCGGTGCCCGGGTTGGAATGGCGCACGGGTAGGCTGTTTTTCTCTCCGGCGGCAATGGCGGCATTCATGTTGCCTCTTTGTTGCCATTTCATTTCATCTTCACCCATCAGCCTGCGGAATACGAGGGTAGGGTAGAAGGTAGCAAAGCTCTCTTGTAGCCACTGATCGGCATCGGTACGGGCGGTAACCAGATCGCCGAACCACTGGTGTGCCGCTTCGTGGGCGTTCACGCCCACATAATTACGGTCCAGATAGCCGCGGGAATCAATCCAGAAGAAATCACCAAACACGGTAGCACCGGTGTTTTCCATGGCGCCGTACAGGAATTCCTGCACCATCACCTGTGCGTAAGAACCCCAGGGATACGGATAACCGGTTTCGTCCTCTAGCGCTTCAATGATGGCTTCGCTGTATTTGCTGCTTGGTTCCAGCCGTTCAGGATGTTCCGGGTAATACCAGAACTGGATGGGCGTGCCTCGTTTGGTGGCGGTGCGCTTTACGGCGTAGCGGTCGATGGCCAGCATCAGCAGGTAGCCCGCGTGCGGGTTGTTGATGCGGTAATGCCAAAGTTTGTTGCCATCGCCTTCTTCTTTATTGCTCAGCAATTGGCCGTTCGACAATACCTGATAGGTTTTGTCAAAATGCACCTTCACTTCGGTCACGAATTTGTCGCTGCGCTGATCAATCATGGGAATCCAGTGGCGGTTGTCGATGCCTTGTCCCTGGGTCCAGATCTGACGGCGGCTCATGTGCGCAGGATCGGTGATTTCCGGCAGCTTCCAGCCTACGAAATAGATGCCGCGTTTCGGATTGGCTTCGTATTCCAGTTCCATGGCATATTCCTGTCCTACGCCTTTCAGTCCATCGAACACCATGATGATGCCGTTGTTGTTGCTGCGCCAGCGCGCGGGAACTGCTACTTCCTGTGCTGATCCTTTGGCATTGCTGTTTATTTTCCAGGCTTTTACCTGTTTAACACGAATGCCCGGGCCGTCCAGAAATACGGTATCCACCTGTTGTTGCAGCAATTTAAACTTGTGTTTCACGCGGCCCATAACCAAACTTTCTGCAGGTTTGAAAGAAACCTCCAGAGTCATGTGGCTTACGTCGATGTTGCGGTCGGTTTCGTGCGCTCCGGGATCCAGGTCGTAGGTTTGGTAGTCCTGTGCCCGAAGGCTGCTGCCAAGGCTGTACAAACAGATGGCGCTGAGCAAAAGATGGCGGATGAACATATCCGACAAAAATAAGCGCGCCGGACTTTTTCCAATTTTCTTCGGAAATGTTTCCCGGCCTTAGCCGAACAGCAGGCTGAACACTTCATCCACCCTGCCGGTCTGGATGATTTTGATTTTGCGCTTCTCAGGCTCCTGCAAGCGGTTGTATTTGCTTACGATGATTTGATTGAAACCCAGCTTTTCGGCTTCTGCGATGCGCTGTTCAATACGGTTTACGGCGCGTACTTCGCCGGCCAGTCCTACTTCTGCGCAGCAAACGGTATCTCCGGGCAGGGCCAGATTCTGGTAGCTGCTCAGAATCGCCGCCACAATGCCCAGATCCATGCCCGGATCTTCCACGCGCAGTCCGCCGGCAATATTCACAAACACATCCTGTGCGCCCAGCCTGAAGCCACAACGCTTTTCCAGCACGGCCAGCAGCATGTTGAGGCGGCGCAGGTCGTACCCTGTGCAGGTGCGCTGCGGCGTTCCATATACCGCGCTGCTCACCAGCGCCTGTGTTTCGATCAGCAGCGGGCGCAAGCCTTCCATTGCGGCGGCTATAGAAATGCCACTCAACGCCTCATCGCGTTGGGATATCAGTATTTCCGAAGGATTTTCCACCGGGCGCAGGCCGCTTCCGGTCATCTCGTAAATGCCGAGTTCGCTGGTGTTTCCAAAGCGATTTTTCAATGTGCGCAGGATGCGGTAGGTATGGTGGCGGTCGCCTTCAAACTGCAATACCGTATCGACCATGTGCTCCAGGATTTTCGGGCCAGCCAGTTGACCGTCTTTGTTGATGTGTCCGATGAGGAATACCGGCACATCGGCGGTTTTGGCATAGCGCATCAGGGCCGAGGCGCAGTCGCGGATTTGAGAAATGCTGCCCGGCGCGCTTTCGATGCTGTCGGTGTACAAAGTCTGGATGCTGTCCACAATAACCAGCGCCGGCTGATGCTCTTCCAGCCTTTGCAAAACAGCTTCCACCTGTGTTTCGGTGAGGATAAAGCACTGTTCGTTGACAATGCCGATCCGTTCGGCGCGCATTTTCAGCTGTTCTTCGCTCTCTTCACCACTCACATACATCACCTTTTCGCCCAGCTGCAGGGCAACTTGCAACAACAGCGTACTTTTCCCGATGCCCGGTTCACCGCCGCACAGGATGAGTGATCCCGGAACGATGCCGCCACCCAGCACGCGGTTCAGTTCAGCATCGCGGCAAACCAGTCTGGGGCTGGCCAGCGGTTCAATATCTACGATGCGCAAGGCCTGCGGGCGAAGTCCGTCTTCACGACGTCCCCAGGCCGGAGCTTTGGTTCCCGCCTTTTCCAGCACTTCTTCAACAAGCGTATTCCATCCGCCGCAGCTTGGACAGCGGCCTACCCATTTGGGCGCCTGATGTCCGCACTCCTGACACACAAACACATTACGGGTCTTGGCCATAAGGCAAAGAACGTGTTTGTGAGGGAGAGAATCATTAGTGAAATGCCGTCAGAAGGTTGCTCAATTGAATAAATTGAACGGCAATGGATTACATAAGCTGTTGGTGCATGTCAGCATGAGCATATGCCATAAATAAATTATTTACCTGTATGAAAATAATAATAGGCGTTCATGTTTTTTATTAAAATTCGATTTCTAGTCTTGAACTATGTTGCAAACACTAAATA
>JBEDND010000138.1:0-3682 GCA_041170785.1 Bacteroidota bacterium
ATGTAGGTCCATTCGTGCCGGCGGCGCTGATGAAAGGCTGCGTACAACACATCCGGATTTCTAGGATCTATGAGCACTTCATTGCATCCTGTATGTTCGCTTACGCTCAGCACATTTTTCCAGGTTTTACCTGCATCAGTGCTTTTAAACACGCCGCGTTCGCCACCTGCATTCCACAGCGGGCCATAGGCAGCCACGTAAACCACATTGCTGTTGCGCGGATCGACCACAATTCTGCCGATATGTTCCGATTTGGGAAGGCCCATGTGCTGAAAGCTCTTGCCGCCGTCGTTGCTGCGGTACACGCCATTGCCATAGCCCACGCTGCGCTGGTTGTTGTTTTCACCGGTTCCTACCCACAGGGTATTTACATTGGAAGGGTCAAGGCTCAGGCAGCCGATGGAATAAATTCTGTGTTGGTCAAAAATGGGCTGAAAGGTGATGCCCCTGTTGCTGGTTTTCCAAACACCACCGCAGGCTGCAGCCACATAATACTCAGAATGGTTCTGAGGATTAACGGCCAGATCTATCACCCTGCCGGAATTTACGGCGGGGCCGATCATGCGAAACTTCAGGGAAGCGTACCAAGAAGGGTTTACGGTATCGTTGGCAGTCGTTGCAGGAGCAGGTTTACTTTGTTGTCCTTGCACCATGCATACCGATATGCTCAAGGCGAAGCCAAGCAGTATTTTTTTGAACATGCCCCAAAATTCACCATCCTGAGGCAAAAGGACAAACGGCAATTAAAGATTCCGATCCAGTTCTCTTTTGATGTCGCGTTCTTTGATGTCTTCGCGTTTGTCGAACTGCTTCTTCCCTTTTCCAAGGCCAATTTCTACCTTCAGCAAACCACGATCATTTTCAAACAGCCGTAGAGGAAACACCGTCATTCCTTTTTCGCGGATGCGGCTGTGGATCTTCTTTAATTCTTGTTTTTGCAGCAGCAGCTTGCGGTCGCGCAGCGGATCATGCGTTGCATAACCTGCATTTTTAAACTCGCTGACGTGCATGTTTTTGATGAAGAGCTCATTCCCTTCCATAAAGCAATACGCATCGCTGATGTTGACGTTTCCGGCCCGGATGCTTTTCACTTCTGTGCCTTGCAACATTATGCCGGCTTCATAGCGGTACTCCACATGAAAATTAAAACCGGCCTTGCGGTTCAGTATTTCAACTTTCTTCCGGTTTGTCATATCAGGGCCTGATGGCGGCCACCACGCGTTCCAGTTTTTCCTTCTTCAAAATCTTCTGTCCTTGGGTTCCTGAAGCAATCAGCCTGTCTCCCACTTTCACCGTAAATGAACAATCAAGCGTGTGTGCTTCGGCAAGAATTACCTCTGCTTCTATGGCAACTTCTTCTCCCAACAGTGCCGGACTGTGGTGCTTGATGTTCAGATAGGTTCCGATTCCTTCTTCATCGGCATCTTTCATTTCAAGCACAAACTGCCTGCAGGTCCATTCTACATCTCTGCCCAGTGCAAAGGTTCCATAAAATTCATGCACCACACCGGTTTCGAAGGCGGCCAAGTCTTGTTCACCCACAGTAAACCGCATGCTTTTCTTATCGCCGATGGTGAACAATTGTTTCACCGCACAAAAGTAAGTAAGTACGCGCGTTAACCCACTCCGTGCACGGTTCCATCTTCATCAAGACGCATATTGAGTGCTTGAGGAATCTTGGGAAGTCCGGGCATGCGCATGATGTCGCCGGCAATGCAAACCACAAAACCGGCACCGGCATTCAGCACTACTTCACGCACGGGCAATGTGAACCCGGAAACAGCTGTTCCTTCTTTGGGGTTGGCGGTGAATGAATATTGTGTTTTGGCAATGCATACAGGCAAATGACCGTAGCCTGCGGTTTCCAGCTCCTTGATATTCTTTTTTGCGGCTTCAGAAAAAATGGCTTCAGCGCCGCCATATACACGCTGAACGATGTGCTGCACCTTCTGTTCCAGCGGGTCTTCCGGTTCATAAACCCATTTTGGTGCCTGAATTGATTCCCGCGACAAAACTTCCAAAATGCTGCGCCCCAATGATTCGCTGCCGGCACCTCCTTCTGCAAAGCAGGAAGTGATTGCTGCTGAAACTTTGCGCGCATGGCACCATTGCTGTACCCAATGGAGTTCGGCTTCTGTATCCCAGGGAAAACGGTTGATGGCAACCACAACAGGTACACCAAAGCCGTTCAGATTTGCCAGATGTCGTTCGAGGTTCAGCATGCCGGCTTCCAGTGCTGCAGTATTCGCTTCTTTCATGGTGCTTTCGCTGGCGCCGCCGTGAAGCTTCAGCGCCTGCAAGGAACAAACCAGCACAGCTGCCGCAGGGGTTAATCCGCCGATGCGGCATTTGATGTCGAAGAACTTCTCTCCGCCCAAATCAGAGCCGAAACCCGCTTCGGTAACAGCTATTTCCCCGAGCTGCAGCGCCAGTCGGGTAGCCAGCAAAGAATTACAGCCATGGGCAATATTGGCAAATGGACCTCCGTGGATGATCGCCGGCGTTCCTTCCGAAGTTTGTGCCAGATTGGGTTTGATGGCATCCTTCAGCAGGATGGCGATGGCCGGGCCGAAGCCCAGGTCGGACACCGTCACCAGGCGGCCATCCGCATCTTTTCCCAAAACAATACGGTTGATACGTGTGAGCAAATCAGTTGAATTTTCCGCCAGACAAAGCAAGGCCATGATTTCCGACGCCGGCGTGATGTCGAAGCCGGTTTCGGCAGGAACCCCGTGGGCGGAACCACCCAAACCGCTCATCATGTGTCGTAATGAACGGTCGTTCACATCCAACACACGTTTCCAATACACTTGCTTCCAACGACCCAGGTGACGGTTCTGATACAGGTGGTTGTCCAGCAGTGCGGTAAGCATGTTGTGCGCCGAGGTGATGGCGTGGAAATCACCGTTGAAATGCAGGTTGATGTCCACAGCAGGTTCAACCTGTGATGCTCCGCCCCCGGCTGCTCCGCCCTTCATGCCAAAACACGGCCCCAGCGAAGGCTCCCGAAGCACGGCAATAGCCTTTTTGCCCAGCCTGTTCAATGCCATGGCAAGGCCAATGGTATTCACTGTTTTGCCGATGCCCGCTTTGTTCGGCGTAATGGCCGTAACCAAAATAAGCTTTCCTGAATTTGTTTCATCGCCAAGAAGCGATGGGTTTATTTTCGCTTTATTATGACCATAAGGCTCCAGGGCTGATGAAGGAATTCTTAAATCGGAAGCGATTTCTGTGATGGGGCGCAACAGATGCATGTGCAATGTTCATGCGGAAAACACAATCCGAAAAATCAGAATGAGCACATTGTGGGGAAAACCCCGGAATCAACGGAGCAAGGTAATGGTAACGCTGATTTCGTACTGCTTGTTTTTGAAATCTGTGGCCCGGATTAATCCGTAGTAAACGCCTTCAGGACAAAGCAGACCATTGCTTGATTTGCCATTCCATTTTCCCTCTTTGGTGAAGGATTCAAATACTTTTTGTCCCCAGCGGTTGTAAATGAACATCTGAAAACTGCTGATGCCTTTGAGTTCCGGATAAAAGTAATCGTTGATGGAATCGCTGTTGGGTGTAAATACGTTGGGCACGAAGATGTTCACCTCAGAAGTATCCAAGGGTTCATCTTCGATGGAAATTTCCGCAAATGCAGTATCCATACAGCCAAAGCTGTCCTGTACAATAA
>JBEDND010000139.1:0-2642 GCA_041170785.1 Bacteroidota bacterium
AACCGCTGTTGAAATACTCCATGGTATAAGTATTTCCGGCGGTGTTGTTTCTGATGTACAAAGGATTGTAGGTACTGCCTTTGCCCAATGGAATCATCACATTTGCAGGCCAGGTGGTGCCACCATGAGCAACCGTTACCGGTCCGTTGATGTATGAAGTTGCACTTCCACCGTATATCATGTTTGGAAGGGTGATGTTCATGATATAGCCAGTGGTATTCAGGATGCCACCATCAAACCGCATCATGCGCGCATCCATGTCAGAAGCCAGGGTTACAGAACCGGCTGTTTTATTCAGTTCTACCCACTGATTGTAGGCATTTTTGGCTGCGCTGCTCAAGGTAACAACTTGGTGATTTCCACCTTTAAACACCAATTTATCGGTGAACTTCATGGCAGCATTGGCTGTGGTCTCCAAGGACTCCAGATTGCCTTCAAGAAATACCTGCACGTTTGAGAGGTATGCATCAGCACTGGTAATTTTCAGGTTGCCGCGAACGTACATCACATCCAGTACAGATAACCAGTTTAGAGTTCCCTGAACGCCGCCGTTGGTAACGGTTATAATTACTTCATTAAAAAACACTGTATCGCCATGATGCGTGAAGGTGAGCCTGTTTCCGGTACCATCCAGCACTAAAACACCATTTTGCGGATCAAAAGCATTTGAGTTGGCAAAATCCCAACATCCTGCAAAAAACAAGGTATCATTGTCAGGGGCTACCAGCTGGCCATCGGCAAACACATGTAAACCGGTGGAAACACTGGCCCTGAGGCGCGCATTTCCACTGCCATCGAACGTGAGTTTTCCTTTTGCAATATGAACCGTTTCTCCGGAGTTGCCAATATCCTGTAATCCCACCACGGTAACCCAGTCAGAAACGCTTCCCTTTTCTACCCAAACATTATAGTTTCCGGTCAGGAAGGTTTTGTGAAAGAATCTACCATTTCCGGAACCGAGAAAGGCAAGTGTGGCATGTCCGGAATTGCTGAATGAATGCAGTATGTCATTGTTTGCCATGCTGTTTTCAACAATCACAGAATCTCCGCCGGCTACCCAGTCGTCAACACTCCATCCGGTAAGGGTTACCTCCATCAGCGAAAGTCGATTCAAAGCGAAAATCCTGTCGTTGGTAGCTGCATTGGTGTACAAATGTGCAGGAGCAGTAGTATCGCCGGCGCCATCGCGTTTTTTATCAATTTCAATGTTCCAAAAGGTTAACAGGGTATTGTTGGTGTTGATGGTTCCATCTCCATTGCCGCAGAAGCGAACCAAACCTTTGGAATGCATGAACGTACCAAGCGACTGTCGCGTAAGGTCACCTCTGATATACACGATACCGGCTCTTGGAATAGATGTTCTCTGGTAACCATTTGGAGCTGTAAACTTGGCAAAGTTGTTCAGGGTTAGGTTTTGTATATCTGCATAACCCTTGGCAAAAACCGCAAAAGCGCTGTTGTTCATGATCATCGTACCTGTGATGAGTGCCGTTTTCACACTCAGATAGGCATTGAAACCCATCAGCATATTATTGGCCTGAAACAAGCCATTGGTATCATTTCCTACAATCATACCACCTTGCATCACCAGGTCGCGCATCTGCATGGATGCCGTTCCCTGAACATAAATTCTTCCGCCCCAGGAGCCCAGCACGCTGAAGTCGCGCACATGAATGGGTGCGGGTATGTAGCACCACTTCGTGGATGTGCCGTTGAATCGCACGTCATCATCACAATCAGGAACACCATCAGGACTCCAGTTGGCAGCAGTATTCCAGCTGTTGTTGGCGCCACCACCATCCCACACATACAAATTGTTGATGCCATCGCCGCAGGGTTGCGCATGGACCATCAGTGTTGCGGCGCAAAAAGCTCCGCAGGCTAACGTACTTAGTAGTTTCTTCATAACATAATAGGTTGAACTGTGCTACAAACCTATTTGCAGCATCACCCGGCACAGGAACAGATTCCATGAATGTATTTCATCAATGCACAGAATGCAGTAGTTATGCAACATGCAGGTAAGCCAGATATATTTGACCGTTAATCAAAAGCATATGAATGCCAACACCCTGCCTCCGCTGGCGGAACGCATGCGCCCCCGAAATCTGGATGCGTATATCGGGCAAACCGAACTTGTAGGGCCTGAAGGGCGCTTGCGACGGCTGATTGAACAACAACAGGTTCCCAGCATGATTTTCTGGGGACCTCCCGGCACCGGTAAAACCACCCTGGCCGAAATCATTGCCGACGCGATGGGACTGGAAGTGCGCAAACTCAGCGCCATCAGCAGTGGTGTTGCCGACCTGCGAAAAGTGTTCGATGAAACGCGCATGCTGGGACGCATCGTGTTGTTTATTGACGAAATCCACCGCTTCAACAAATCACAACAGGATGCTTTGCTGGGTGCCGTGGAAAAGGGACAGATTCTACTGATCGGAGCAACTACTGAAAATCCAAGTTTTGAAGTCAACCAGGCACTGTTGTCGCGGTGCCAGGTCTATGTGCTGCAACCATTTTCCAAGGAAGAACTGAATGCAATTTTGGTCCAGGCCGTTACGCGTGATGAGGTTCTGAGGCACAAGAACATCGAACTGGCAGAAACCGATGCCCTGTTGTACCATTCCGGCGGTGATGCCCGG
>JBEDND010000140.1:0-12648 GCA_041170785.1 Bacteroidota bacterium
ATCCTGTACACGCTCACTTGCAGTTCCAGGCTTAAATCTGTGGGTACAAATTGACTGTGAAACCTCACGTCAATTTTATTGGCTGAACCAACGGCTTCCGCCAGTTGATGCAATGCCGTGATAATTCCGAAATTAAATACGCTGCTGCCATATAAGTCATGACTGATGCGTCTTACTTCGGTGGCTGCATCATCGAGCATGACAGAAATTTTGGAGTATCGTTCCTGGCTATCCGATTTCAACTTTGTCAAATCCTCCTGCAGGGTTGAGAAATTCAACTTGGCAAGTGACAAAATATAACCCAGTCGGTCGTGCAATTCACGCGCAATGCGGCTGCGCTCCTGATCTTTACCCTCCAGAGCCGCGTTTACCGTAATGAGTTCCTGTTCTTGAAGTACGTTTTTGATGTGCCGCTCTTTCAACTCCATTTCCCTGAGGCCCAGTTTTTTCCGATTGCGGAAATACTGATACATGATGATGATCAATACAATCAGCGCAAACAGGATCAACAACAAAACCAGATTCCGAATTTTGAACAGTTGATTTTCTAGAACTAGCTGTTCATTTCGGGCATCCTTTGCGGCCAGCTGATAACCGGCTTCAATGGTTTCCAGCGTCTTTCGATTTAATTCTTCATAATAAGCCTCACTCTGTATCATATAATCTTCAAAGTCCGGGATAAGCTCGGTTGAACCGGCTTTGGCTAAATTTAGTATTACTTGAGCTTCTCTAAGATACAAGTCATTGTCGGGATGATAAGGCCGCACTTTGTTGATCGAATCTGCCTCAGCAATAAGCCGGGTTCCCGCAGCTATTTCCCTTTTTCTGGCATGGATGTACGATATGTGTAACAGCAGTTTAAATATATTCTGTGTTTGGTCTAATTGACGGCACAAATCCAATGAGCTGCTTTGATAGAAATAGGCACTGTCCAAATTGCCAAGGGTGTAGTATGTAAACCCAGTGCTCATTTGTGCTTCGGCAATCAGTTGTTTATTTCCATAGGCATGCGCTTGTTGCTCGTAGTCAAGAAAAACCTGAAGCGCTGCTTGAGGTCCTTTCATATTCAGCGCAATAATTCCTCTTTGCTGTAGTCTTCTGATGTATTGGAAGGTGTCCCCCATTTGTTTAAAACACCAATACGCCGAATCGCAATGAGCTGCGGCGCGATCCCAAACGCCTCGATTTCTGAACAATTCTACCAAATTGGCATAAGAATAACCCATTCCCTGGGTATCTTGAATGCCGCGTCTGATTTCCAGAGCCTTGCGATGGATAACATAAGCCGAGTCATATTTATTTTGATTATTCAGCAGATACCCTTGGCGGTTTAAGGCGTTGGCCTCGCCTTTTGGGTAATGGATGTGCGCTGCCAAATGGTACGCGCTGTCGGCCAGCTTGTAGGCCACATCGGGGCGTTCATCAATTTCCGCTTTGGACAGGAGCAGCAGCGAATCAACCAAACGTTTTGACTGCTCATACTGCTGTTCATCACGGATTGCCTTGTTCTGGCAGGCAAAAAGGATGAAACACGACGACAGAAGTAGTGAAATGTATTGCAACAACAGCAAAGATTACTTGAACTACGAACTTAACAAATGCTATCAGGAACAATCTGCGCCCGTATATGGCTTATTTTTCGAGCCGCCTCCATGACAGGCAGCCGGTTGGGTGCCGCTGGTATAGGTAAACACGATTTCCAGTGCTTCGCTGTAATAAGGACCTGAATTCCCATGGGTAGCAGCACAAGCTGCAGTTTTATAATTCTGGAGGTATGGCAGATCAGCAACAAAATCGCTCCCCGCTCCAGATGTTGAATCGAGCAGCACAGTGATGGAACTGACCAGCCCATTCGCGTAAAAGCTACGCGGTGAAACCTCTGTAATTGTATAGGAATCTAAGGCATTTATGGTGAGTACAAATTTGAAGTTCCCGGCAGATCCTGCCACGGAAAGGTTGACGCAATTGTCATTCATGGTTTATGGTATGTTGAATGTTAGGATTTGTACAGGCTGTTGCAGCCGGCCTTATCCGGAGTGCAAACCCCGGACAAGACCAAAACTGCTTACTAACATAAATCAACATAAAACAGGCGTATGCAATAAATAAACAAAGTCTTTTTTAAGCATATGAAGGATGTTTTTGAAGGGTCTTCGACATGGTGCGTTGTGCGGTAATCACGCCTTGATGCCTCGATAACAATAGGCATCCGCTGGCAATGGTCAATTGCCTGTATTGTTCTGAATCAGGTAAGAAGATGGTATAAGCAGATTTCGCTGGCAACAATTGTGCATCCAGCGCCTGCAGCAATCTTAAAAAAGTACCACCACCTAGATATGCTTCGGCAACCAATACACTGGCTGCAGCATGCTGGGGTTTCCCAATGCACATGCCTGCAAGGTTCTCCCCCGACCAAGCGAAATGCAGCACTTCGTTGAGGGTAGGGATACATTCCAACCAACTGTACTGACCCTTCTGCACCAAAGGATACACCTGTTCCAGATAAAAAGATACAGCAAGCGGAAGCTGGCCTTGCAGCACAGGCATCACATGAATACCGGTCCAGTATTCCCTATTGTTTTTTTCTGATGAATGTTGCTCCATAGTTGTACCACGTGCTTCGGAAACTATGTTTCCTTAACAGCAGTACAAACATTTCTCATGAAACCGTATCCGCGCCTCACGGTTTTCAGGTATTTTTATGCAAAAAACGAAACTTGAGGAAACTATGGGTAGGAAAAAACAGAAAGCGATATACCCACTTAACGTCCCAGGGCCAACTTCAGGTGCATCAGGTGGTGGGTTGAATGCCAGCCATACATGGCGATGAGTTGTGCCAGGGTAATTCTTTTGCCCAATTGCGGATGATGCATTCCTCGAAGCAGCAATTCCGGCTTCTTCAATACATTCAGCAACAGCAGTGACCAACGCTGATGCAAACCCAACAAAATCATGAATGATGCTTCGTGGCTGTATCCATAATCTTCACCTGCGGCCCACAGTTCTTCTTCCCAAGGCTTTATGGTCGGTTCATCCTCTGTAAGCATCAACTTGGTGCGCACCCAGGCATTGAGGTGGCTGTCTGCCAGGTGATGAATGACCTGAAGCGCTGACCAGCCTCCGGGCCGATAGGATTGTTGCAGTGCATCCGGAGTCGCGCCCTTCAAAACCCGTGATAATTCCTCCGGGAGCGATTGAATTTGCAATACAGCTTCCAGCAATTCTTCCAGCTGCCAATCGGTTTTTTCCCACGAAAACTTGCCAATTGGATACCTCAGGTGCTCGTCGTTCATGCTGCAAAAATGCAATCAAACGGCACATTTCACCCATGTACCAACATTATTTGTGCATCTATAAAGTTTTGTGCCTGCATTTTTTCAGACGGCCTATCTTTGAACACATTCAAATTTAAAAACCTACGCACATGAAGAAGAACATGGGAAACACCGACAAGATGTTGCGCATTTTGGGCGCTATTGCCTGTTTCGCAATTGCATATTTTTTCAATCCCGCAGCCCCTTACGACCTTATTTTAAAGCTCGTTGGTTTGGTATTGGCACTTACTTCTTTAGTTAGTTTTTGTCCTTTGTACGCCTTGGTTGGTATGAATACCTGCGGCGTCAAAAGCAACAAAAAATCCTGAAGTCAGGAAACGGGTTTAAACGCTTCAAAGGCATTGCTGCATGCCTTGCAATAATGCATGCTTCTGCACAGGGTTGGCCCAAAAGGCGTTTGCATGGTGGTATTTCTGCTGCCGCACAATGGACAGGGCGTATCGCTGAGCACATCCAGTTCAATATAACCATCGTGCTTTGGTGGTGGAGCCAGGCCGTGTTTCAGCAGTGCCTGCAAGCCCGCTTCGCTGATCATGTTGCTGTTCCAGGCAACTTCGAACGTGGTGACCACCTGCACGTCTTTATATCCGGCCTCGTGCAGTGCTTCGGCCACCAGACTTTCCATGATTTTCAAGGCGGGGCAACCGGAAAACGTGGGTGTGAGGTTTACATGCACAACTCCAGCTTCATCAACCTGCACCGCGGTAACGATGCCTAAATCAACGATGGAGAGGGGCGGAATTTCCGGATCCTTTACGGCGTATAAAGCCTTCCAGATTTCCGGATGCAACCCTGTGCTGTCGCGCGTGCTTACCATTCTGCAGCCGGATCTATGCGGAACACTTCCGTCATTTCATCGAGCAGTGGCTGAAGGTAGGCGGTATGCTTCCCGTATCGGCCACCTGAGGCAAGGGCATCGTTGGCTGCTGCAGGAAGTGTCAGATGCGCGGCATGCAACACAGGCTTGATTGCTTCGAGCCATAGATTGCGCAAGTGCAATTCCCCTTCAAAAATACCTGCTTCTTTCAGCGCCTCTTCATACGGCCCTGCTTCAAAAATGCCCAAAGCCAAGGGGAATGCCTGATTGAGTGCTTCCTGCATCCGCGCGTGGCTTTCTTCATTACCGGTTCCCAGCAACTTTACCCATGAATCTGCATGCATGACATGGTATTTAACTTCTCCTTTGAACTTCCGCGCTACCTGCGCCAGCGGTTCGAAAGAACTTTGACTGAGTAATTCAAACCTCAACTGTTCTGCCCTGTCGAACAAGAAGTGGCGCATCAGGGAAAAATCATATTCACCAATGGGAATTTCCACCAGATGGCAGCAATGGAACTGCTCAGCATTGCGCATAAACGCCACCGTATCCGGTTCCCCTTCACCCAATTCATGCAGGATTTGGTAGAGTGCATGCGCCTGACCGATTTTATCCTGCGCCATGCTGCTGAATGCGATGTCTTCTTCGAGCACCGGGCCCAAGCCAGTCCATTCACTGTTTCGGTGACCAAGAATTAACTGGTCATCGGCCATTTTATACAGCAGTTCCTTTACTGCCATCACATGTACTTCCGTGTATTCCATTATGCGTTTTGTTTTTGTTTGAACGCCTGAATCCGGTCCATCACTTTATAACTTTCCGGATCGCGGTGTTTTTTCTCGGGTGTGGTTTCAAAGATATCCGCGTCGTCGTAATCGGTAACGAACACATCACTGGTTTTCACCACCCAAAGGTTCACGCACTGCCCCCTGCGGCTGTATTGTTCTTTGGCAAACATCATGGCTAATTCGTGATTGGGCGCATGCACTATACCCACATGCTGGTGCTGTGTACCTCTTTTCTTCTGGTGAAACACTTCGTAGGTTTCAAATTGATCAAGTGATTCCAGTGGCTGGAATTCTTTTTCCTGGTCAATAAGCGACCTGTTCACGCGGGGATCTAGTGACTTTATAATCATGGCTGTACCAAAATTCGTTGCTGATAAATTGTTTCATTCATCCGGCACTGCAGCAGATACGCACCGGCCGGCAATCCTTCCACGTTGACTTCGGCAACCGCGCCAGTACCCGTGTATAAATTGCTGCCGTTGCGGATTTCGCGACCGGACATATCCAAAATCCGGAAATACAGTTGCCCGCCGGCAGCCTCCTGATGTTCCAGATAGATTCTGCCTTTTGCAGGATTGGGATACACCTTCCATGCTGTTTGTTGGGCTATATGCTTGTTTGAAGTTGCCCAATTGCTGAGGTATAAATCATCTACCAAGAACCAGTTTCCCGGTTTTGCAGACAAGCCATCAGGATTGAGTAAGGAAAGCGAAACAGTAGCGCTGTCCGGGGTTCCCGAAAAAAGCGGATCATAATTGATGTCTGCGCTGAATTCCGTCCACGCAGCGATGTTTTCAGCACCTCGCCAAACGCCATTCCCCACCAAATTCCCTTGATAAAACATATTGATTTCGGCCTGAGCGGTATCTCCAACGGTATTCAATTGATAGAAGCCGCGAAAACTCGAAACTCTGGATTGCACCGGGAATGAAGGCTTTTCAGGATCTGCCTCCAGCACATCCAAAGAAAGGCTGCTCAGGATGTATGCGCCCAGCGTTTCCGCACCAAACAGCCCATTGGCTGCCCCTGTTTGCAAGCGCAATGCTGATGCACCGCTTCTTGCTTTTGATTCGCGGAGCACATTTTGAACCACATAACGCAAGGCACCATACAATCGGTCGCTGCTTAGGTATCGGTCCGGCTGATACAGTACCAGAGAATCCCAATCGTTGAACCCTCCATTCGGCGGAGGCGCCATAGGCATACCTGCGCCTTTCACGAAAGAGATGCTGTCCACGTCCAGGTATCCTGCTCCCTGAGCGAATGCATCCAATGCCAATGAACTGATGATGATGATTCCGGAATCCGCGGCGAGTCCGCCACCGGGCAGCGGCATACTGATGTATTTCCAGTTGCCGCCGGTATTTCCACCGATGCGCACGGTTTGATTACTCACGGGATTTCCCTGGTTTGTAAACACCACCAACAGATTTGCGGTATCGCCTGCAGCCAGATTTGCCCGGAACAACACACCAATACTGTCGGGTACCAACGTATAAGCAAAACCCGGGAGGGGATATCCAAAGACACCTCCCGCACCCAGATTGGCAAGTGCTGCGAATGAAGGAACGTCTCCGGCATTGTGGGCCATACGCAAAGCTTTGCCATGCCGACCCTGAACCTGGTCAATGCTGCCATTAGCCGTCCACAAAGCCGGATTCAGGGAACGGTATTCGGACCAAGACTCAAATCCGGCATTCGGCACTTGAGCGTGCAGCATGGCCATGGAACACCAGGCAGCACAAAAGGTTAAGATATGGTTTTTCATAGCGGTTATTTGGGCAGCATCCAGGAAATATGCAGCTGAAATCAGGCCAAGGGTGCCACGTAATGCGCGTTTTTGCTGAGGATGGCTTTCCGCACCCAGCGGTGGCGCTCTTCAGCGGTGCGACGCACGGCAAGGCGTTCAGCATTGCAGGGACCGTTACCGTTGATGACACGTTTGAACTCTTCCCAGTCTGGCTCGGTATATTCCCATTTTCCGGTAGTTTCATTTTTGCGCAGGTTCGGATCCGGCAGTTCCAGCCCAAGATCCCAAATCTTGGGTACATACATGTTGAGGAATTGCTGCCTCATATCATCGTTGCTTGCCATCTTCACCTTCCAGCGCATCAAAATTTCGCCATGCACTGAAGCTTTATCCGGTGGGCCAAAGAAGTGCATGATGGGCGGCCACCAGCGCGTGAGCGCGGCTTGAACCATTTCGCGTTGCTTCTTGGTTCCGGTAGCCAGGAACACCACATTGTCGTGGCCATATTTAAGGTGGAATGATTCTTCCGCACAAATGCGGTCAAGTGCGCGGCAATATGGACCGTAACTACCTTTTGCGTTGGTAATCTGGTTCACAATGGCACCGGCATCTATCAACCATGCAATCACTGCGCTGTCCGCCCAGGTTTCAGCCGGATAATTGAACACGTTGGAGTATTTGGATTTGCCGGAAATGAGGTCGTTGATCATGTCTTCCCTGCTTTTACCCAGCGTTTCAGCAGCGGCATACAGCAGCTGCGCATGGCCGACCTCGTCCTGAACCTTGGCCATCAGCGCAAGCTTGCGGCGAAATCCGGGTGCGCGGGTAATCCAGGTACCCTCCGGAAGTGAGCCGATGATTTCAGAGTGCGCATGTTGTTCAATCATGCGAATCAACTGCTTCCGATATTCTCTGGGCATCCAATCGTTGGGTTCAATTTTGTCGCCTTGAGCAATACGTGCTTCAAATGCTGCCAGTTTTACCGGATCTTCACCTTCCAGAATACTCAGCTTTTGGTTCGGGTCTATGTATGCGTTTCCGTACATGGTTTGGATATTTTCGTTTACGTTGTTTCTTTTTTTAGTCCGTTCAGGATAAATCGGGTCAGGCGATCGGCGATGTGCTCCGCACTCATTTCGCCTTCAGGTTTGTACCAGGAAACCACCCAGTTCAGGGCAGATAAGATGGTCAGCACAGCAAATTTGCGGTCTGCATCCGAAAAAACACCTTCTTCTTCGCCACTTTTCAAAATGGCCCTGAAAGACTGCTCATAGTTGTCGCGCAATTTCTTGAAATCGCTTTGTGCAGGTATTCCCAGATGCCTCCATTCATGGAGAAACACATGGCTGGCATCCAGGTTCGCGGTGAGTTGCCGGATATGCGCCCTTACCGCCATGCCCAAACGTTCTTCAGCGTTGAAATAGATGTCGTTCACTTCCTCAATGGCGGTATTGAAGGCCTGAGCCATTCCAAAGCAGAGTTCGCGCAGAATTTCTTCTTTGGAAGAAACATGATGGTACAAACTCGCAGCCTCCATATTCATGGCCGCGGCGATGTGTCGCATAGAGGTGCCGGCATAACCATTCTCTTTCATCAGTTTTGCCGCCGCCAAAAGAATTGCCCCTTTCTTCCCGTTTGTTTCCAAATGTTTCTAACTAACGTTTGTTAGTGCAATATTAGGAAAAAAAATGAACGAATCAAGTTTTGGGGATTCCCAGCAAAAAAACGGCGGGAAGTTTTCCAATTTGTGGAGCCAGCTTTACCCAGGCGGCAGCCGTGTGCACACCACAGAAAGACTGAGCGCTGTCGAGCCCGGCCATCACTGCCAGCGAGGTTCCGGGCCTCAAATGCTGCAGCAGGGCCTGAAACATCCGCTCTGTGCGGTAGGGTGTTTCGATAAACATTTGCGTGGCTCCGCGCAGGGCAGCCTGTTCCAGTTCCTGGATTTTATGGCCGAGCGCCTTGCCATCAACCGGCAGGTATCCGTGGAAGGCAAACTGCTGTCCGTTGAATCCTGACGAGGCCAGCGCCATGATGATGGAAGACGGTCCACTAAGCACATGTACGCTCCATCCCAACTGATGGGCCCATGTAACCACTTCAGCGCCCGGATCGGCAATCCCGGGCATTCCGGCTTCGCTCATCAAGGACCAGACCGCACCTGCAGCAGCCTGTTTCATGGCTTGCTTCCAATCTGACTTGGTTTCCTGATGTGATTCTTTAGCCAATTCAAACCACTGCCTTTCGTTGTAGTTGTAACCCTGCACCACCGAGCCAATCATCCTGCGCGCAGTTCTTGCATCTTCAACCACCCAAACCTGGGTGCGCTGCAGCGCAGTTATGTGCTGGCTTGTGGCAAAAGAAGACATGTCACATCCGGCAATTCCGGCAGGCATCAGCCACAGTTCAGGGACAGGGGAAAATGTATCCATCAATTGTTAATTTTGCAGGGTATGGGTCGTTGGGTACTGGTATTTTTTTGCTTCTTCTTCACCCTGATTCCCTCACGGGCTCAAAAATATGGCAACGAATGGTACGATGCCTCAAAGGCACATGTGCGCATCGGAATTTCAGAAAACGGCCTGTACCGCATCGATTTTTTTGTACTGGATTACGTATTTCGTCAGGCCGGCGTTTCCATCCGCTTGCTTGAAGCTTCCAAATTGCAATTATGGTCGCGCGGGGCGCAGGTTCCCATGACGGTTTCCGACCAGGGCGACAACCGCATCGGGCCCGGGGATTTTCTGGAGTTTTTCGCATTGAAAGCCGACGGCAGCCTGGACAGTGAACTGTATGTTCAGCCGGGCATGCAGCCGCACCAGAAAGGAACGCTGATCAGCGACACGGCATATTACTTCATCACCTGGTCGGAAACAGGACCCTGGCTGCGATATACGCCTTACCGAAACTACAAATGGAACGCGGTTTCCACAGCATCATGGCACCTGCGTGATGAATGGAAGACCGAACAACAGCTGTACCACCGCGGCAAACCTGCGCGTGTTGCAGACCGAGACTTCTACCCTTCTGAATACAATGATGCCGAAGGCTGGGGAAGCAATCCGGTGGGTTACGGAATTTCCGGATCCATGCCTGAATTTGTTTCCACATTCAACACAGCAGCTTATGAGCCGTCAGGGCCGAACCCGGAACTGAGCTACTACATCGCGGGAATTACGAATTACTATAACCTGCCCGACCACAGGCTTCGGGTTACGGCGGGTAACGGAACTGCGGAACGACAACTCAAGGATACAATTACCTATGGCTTTGCGCCCATCAGGCAGAAGGCAACCTTACAGCCTTCGGATATGGGCAGCCTGGTGACACAGTTACGGCTGAAACCCATGGCCCTGCCGAACATCCCGTTTGCGCGCTACCAGGTTTTTTACACCCGGCTGAAGTTCCCGAAAAAGAATGAGTTGGACGGCGCCTCGGCTTACACGTTTCAAACCGACAGCAGCGCTGTTCCGCGGCTATACCAATGGTCGGGATACAGCAACGGGGCCCGAACACGGCCCATGCTGTTCAACCCCACGAGCGGATTGCGCATTGGTGGCGACTTCCTGGGCGGCGGAAATTTCAGACTCATCATGCCAGCCAACAGCCAAGGATCTGACTGGCATTTGTGGGACAGTCTGAATTTCCGTTGGGTGAGCATTCATCCGGACTCCATGTATCATCCCGTGCTGGCGGATCTTCCCGATTTTTCGACCCATATTGACCAGTCGGAATACATCATCATCAGCCATGCAAGCCTGATGGGCGCGGAGCTGAACGATTACCTGAATTACCGACAAGGACGCTATGCGGCCAGGATTGTAAGCACAGAACAGTTATACAACGCCTTCAGTTACGGACAGGCGCATCCCATTGCCATTCGTCGCTACGCAGCCTATTTGCTGGAACGATCCAAGGCCAATCCGCCTAAATTCATTTTTCTGGTAGGTCGCGGGTACGAAACCATTTACCTGAAGAACAGCAAACAATACCAGAAATTAAACCTGGTGCCAAGTATTGGTGTTCCTGCTTCTGACCACCTGTACACGTCCGGATTGAACGGAACTACCTTCGAACCTGCCATTCCGATTGGGCGCCTTCCTGCGGAGCAGAAAAGTGAAATCAGAACCTACCTGAATAAAATCATCGCTTTCGAATCGAGCGGTTATGCAAGCTGGCAAAAAGAAATTCTGCATATGGGCGGCGGCTCTTCCAATGTTCAGGCGCAGGACATCAGGGGCATGTTGGAAGCCTTGGAACCCTATCCCGAACAAGGCATCCTTGGCGGCAAGGTAACCGGCTATTACAAGGCATCCACCGGAGCGCAATCGGTTGGTGTGAAGCAATCCATCATCAGCGCGCTGAACTCCGGCTTGAACCTGATCACCTTTTTGGGACATGGCAGCACACAAGTGACAGATATTGACATGGGAGACACCGCCGATTACAGCAACCAGGGCAAATACCCCATTTGCTATTTCAACGGCTGTCAGATTGGCAATCCCTGCGTGCCCTACGGAAACCGCTGGGTGTTTAGTGAACGTATGGTCAAAGCCGGAAGGAGAGGCGCCATTGCCTTCATAGCACAAACATCCATCAGCGAACTGTTCAGCGTAAACAGACAGATGGGCGATTTCTACCGCGCCATGTTTGACCAGGCTTACGGCAAAACCATCGGGGAAATCATCCAAACCTGCATCCGAAACTATCAGGATCCAAACAGCTTTTTGAACCGCATCCACTGCCAGCAGCTGTTCCTGATCGGCGACCCCGCCATCAAAGCACATGCCCCTGAAGTTCCCGATTACAGCGTTAATGAACGCAGCATCTTTCTAGATCCGCCAAATACCTTTGCCTTAAGCGATTCCTTCCGCTTGGCCATCATTGTGACCAACAACGGACGAAAAGGCAGCGATTCCATCAACATCGGACTGAGGCGCATCTACCCGGATGGCATCACGCGCAACGATTATCTGACGCGCATTGCTCCTTTCGGGTACATGGATACCGCCTACATCACCATCCGCAGCAAAGACATCAGCACCAAAGGCAGCAATGTTTTTGAGGCTGAGGTGAATCCGGACCGCACGGTTACTGAGTTTACCTATACCAACAACCGCACATCCAGCCTTAGGTATATTCCCGGAAACGGAGTAAACCTATTATATCCGAGGCGCTTCGCCATTATAGGCACCGATACGGTAAACCTCGTTTTTCAACCGGCTGACCTCACCGTTTCCAACGATCAGTTTTTTGCGGAACTGGACACTTCCCCGCGTTTCAACTCACCCTGGATCAAACGCAGCGGTGCCTTCAACAGTGAACCTTTGGTTCAGTGGAAGGTTCAACTTGACCCGAAAGCTGATTCGGTGGTGTATTACTGGCGCGCGCGGATCAACGCCGGATCGGCGGAAGGCGGACGATGGAGCACACATTCATTCACCTATATCAAAAACCACAGCAACGGGTGGATGCAACAATCTGGGTTCCAATATTCCAATGTAGTATCTGCCAATACCTTTCAAAACCTACGGGTGGACACCCTTGCACGACAGCTGCGGTTTGGACCGCTGATGAAAAAACTGTACGTGGATGCTGAATACGCAAACCGAAGCAATAAGGGTGTTAAAGAGGGCGGCTTTGGCGGACAGGACCGAAATGCTGCGAACTGCGTCAATGGATTTGTGTGCATGGTCTTCGACCCGAACAAGAATGAACTCACGCCGCTGGACACTGCCAAAATAAAACCCATGTGTTCCGGTGGCATGCGCTGGAAACTGTTTGGATATCCGGCCAATGAACAGATTTATTACTCCTTTCGACCCAATGTTTCTGCGGAACGGGATGCATTTGTTTCTTTTGTGGACTTGGTACCTGACAGTTTTTACGTGGCCTTGTTTACGTCCAGCTTCAGCAGCGCCGACCAATGGACACCACAGGTATTGCAGGCATTGAACA